>NZ_FQUI01000044.1 GCF_900129175.1 Marinitoga hydrogenitolerans DSM 16785 | reverse complement strand
AGAACTTCACCAAAAGATTTTAATCCAAAAATTTTGGAAATTTTAAATACCTATTCAACAAAAATAAAAGATATATATAATTCTTTTTGTGATTAAAGCCGCATAAAAAGCGGCTTTTATTTTTTGTAACTTTATTTAAATACAATACATACATTTTTGTTATCTTTTCTTATTGACAAATATATACATTTTGTATATAATATGTGTGTGAAAGAAAAATATGACTTTTTTTGTTGTAATTTGGAGGATGAAAATGGAAGACACTAACAAATGCAAAGTTTTTAATAAAAGTGGAAAATTAATATGCGATTTACTCCTTATTTTAATAGCCGAAAAACCAAGTTATGGCTATGAGTTATCCAATAGATTATGTGAAATGGGAATAACTATTCCCGAAGGAATAGGCCAAAAAGGTAGAGTATATCGCGCTTTATCAGATTTAGAGAAAAAAAAGGAAATTAAATTTGACTGGGATACTACATCCAGTCCTCCACGCAAAATTTATAAAATTACTCAAAAAGGAAAAGATAGAATAAAAAATTTCATCATAGAGATGGAAGAGCAAATTAAAGTATTTAAAAATTTTATTAGCAAAGCAAAAGAAAATATATAAAAATTTGGAGGTGTTTTTTTATGGAAAAATTATTAGATGAAAAAACTTTAGAACAGGTAAAGGATTTATTGTCAGAAATGAAAGGAAGAGTAAAAATATTATTCTTCGAAAAAGAAAATTGTGAATACTGTGATGTTACAAAACAATTATACACAGAATTAAAAGAGGGTGTTGAAAACGTTGATTTAGATATTTATGATATAAATTCACCTATTGCTGAAGAATATGATATTGACAAAACATTAGCTCCAGCAACAGTTATTTTAGCATCTAATGGCTCAGATTTAGGTGTAAGATTTTACGGAATTCCTTCAGGACATGAATTTAGTACATTACTACAAGATTTAATTTCCTTATCAAAAAATGGTGAAGTAGAATTTTCAGAAGATACTGTAAATAAATTAAAAAGTATCGATAAAAAAATGAGATTAAGAGTATTTGTTACTCCTACATGTCCATATTGCCCAAGAGCTGTTTTATCCGCTCATCAAGCTGCAATGATAAATGAAAATATAAATGGTGAAATGATCGAAGCTAATGAATTCCATGAAATTTCAATGAAACATAATGTAAGTTCTGTTCCACATACAGTTATAGAAGTATTTGAAAATGGTGAATGGGTTGTAAAAGGCGAATTTATTGGTGCATATCCAGAACCAAACTTTGTTGAAGAAGTATTAAAAGCTGTGGAGGGATAATAAATGTTCTTTGACTTGGGTTCCTCTAAAAGCAAAAGCTCTTTAAAAGATTATTATGATATGGTTATAATTGGTGGCGGACCTGCAGGTGTTGCAGCAGGAATATATGCTGTTCAAGGCGGAATTAAACCATTAATTATAGAAAAAGATTTAGATGGAGGACAGGTTAACTTAACCGAATATGTTGAAAATTATCCAGGATTTGACTCAATCACTGGTGAAGACTTAGCTGAAAAATTAGGTGAACATGCTAAAAAATTTGGCGTAGAATTTCATTATGGTGAAGTTATTAATGTTGATTTTTCAAAAGATGAAAAAATAATTTCTTTAGATGATGGAAGTATTGTAAAAACTAAAACTGTTGTAATTGCTACAGGAGCAACACCTCGAAGATTAGAAGTTCCTGGTGAAAAGGAATTTGCAGGTAAAGGAGTTTCATATTGTGCAACATGTGATGGCCATTTCTTTAAAAACCAAAAAGTTGCTGTAATCGGTGGAGGAAACACCGCAGTTGAAGAAGCTTTATATCTTTCAAAAATAGCAAAAGAAGTATATATAATACACAGAAGAGATAAACTCAGGGCCGATAAAATTTATCAGGATAAAGCATTTAATGCTGAAAATATTAAATTTATATGGAATACTGTTGTTAAAGAAATAAAAGGTGACAAAAAAGTTCAACAATTAGTTCTTGAAAATAGAAAAACAGGTGAAATTACTAATTTTGACGTAGATGGTGTATTTGTTTTTGTTGGATTAACTCCTGTTACAAAACTATTTGAAGGAAAAATAAAACTTGATGATTATGGGTATATACCTGTTGACAAACATAATGAAACTAATGTAAAAGGTGTATTTGCTGCAGGCGATGTTATACAAAAAGAATTAAGACAAATTATAACCGCAGCTGCCGATGGAGCAATAGCAGCATCATTTGCAGTAAGAAAATATTTTAATTAAATAAATTTAATTATCAGACCGGCGATAATTCTCGCCGGTTTTTTATTTATATATATTCATTTTTATTAAATTTTTATCTTAGTTATCAATAGTTCCAATTTTTTAGTATATAAAATTTTAACATTTTCTATAATTACCATGAAAAAAATAATCTGTCTATTATCTAAAAAAATTACAAATTGTTGTGTAAATATTAGATTAACAACACTATATATTGTGGTATAATGATATCGAAATAATATAAGGGGGGTTTTATATGGAAGATATTTTATCTGATTTTGAATCACTTCTTGATTCTTTTACAGATATTAAACCATCAGAAAATGCCGAAAGAATTTTAAGAGATAGGTATTTATTAAAAGATGGAAATGGCAATTATCTTGAACACAATTGGAGTGATATATCAAGAAGAGTTTCAAGGTATATAGCAAGTGCGGAAGTTCTTTATACCGATGATATCGATAAAATTCGAAAAGTAGAAAAAATATATTATAAACTCTTAAAAAGTCGTATTTTTTTGCCAAACAGCCCTACTTTATTTAATGCTGGTAAGACTTTATCTCAAGATATTTTCAAAAAAGATATTAAAGAAATGCTTTTAGATGATTATAAAAATATATATAACTCAAGAAATAGACATAATATGCTATCTGCATGTTTTGTTGTACCTCTTGAAGATTCAATGGAAGGTATTTTTAATGCCGTAAAAGATGCAGCATTAATACAAAAATATGGTGGAGGCGTGGGGTATGATTTTTCTATTTTAAGACCTAAGGATAGTTCAATTGCTGGAACAGGTGGAAAATCATCAGGACCCATTAGTTTTATGCATGTTTTTAACACTACAGCTTCTACAATTGAACAAGGTGGAGCAAGACGCGGTGCTCAAATGGCAGTCATGAGATATGATCACCCTGATGTAATTGATTTTATTAATTCAAAAAAAGATAATGATGGAAAGTCTGTACTAAATTATTTTAATATATCTATCAATTTTGATAATCCTGAAAAATTTCTTAAAAAACTTGAAAATGACGAAGAATTAGAATTATCTCATTCAAATTCGAATATTAAAAAAACAATAAAAGCAAGAGAATTATTTGACTTAATAGCTAATAATGCTTGGAAATCGGGAGATCCTGGAATGCTATTTTTAGGTAGACATAATAAATACTATGCTTTAGGAGATGTTACTCCTGTAAGTGCTACTAATCCCTGTGTTGTTGGTGATACTCTTGTTTTGACAAATAAAGGTTTAATTAAAGCAAAAGAATTAACTACTGATATGAAAGTATGGAGCCCAATATCAAATCAATTTTTACCAATAGAAAAAATTATAGATCAAGGTGTAAAACCTATAAAAAGTATAAAATTAAAAAATGGTATAGAATTAAAAGCTACATATGATCATAAAGTATATACAGAAAATGGCTGGAAAAAAATAGAAGACTTAAAAATAGGCGAAAAAATAAGAGTAATTTCTGATGAAATTTCCTTTGAAGATGCTGAAGAGCATTTTGAATATGAAAATATCATATATGGAAAAAATAATCATCATATAAATCAGATAAATATATCAAATTCTGTATATGTATCAAAAATACTAGGTTTATTTATTGGCGATGGTTCTCTAGGCAAAGATGGAAGAATATCTTTTTCTATTTCAAAAAATGATAAAACAGTTGATGAAATAAAAAATCTTATAGAGGAAATTTCTGATTCAACTATTACTGAAATTGAAGAAAAAAATCAAGTAAAATTATTAATAAGATCAAAAAATTTGGAATTATTTATTAGAAATATAACAGATATTGAATTAGGATCACCTTCTGATTCAGAAACAAAAAAAATCCCAGATAAAATTCTTACTAATAATAAAATCATTCAAAAAGAATTTTTAAAAGGTTTATTTACAGCAGATGGTTCTGTTTATAATTCTAAAGGTTCTATTACTATAAGTCTTTCAAGCATATCTAAAAAATTACTTGAAGATACTCAAATTATTTTATTAAATTTTGGAATTTTTTCTACCTTAACTAAAGAAAAAGAAGAGAGAACTGCTATTATTAAAGGGAAAAAAATATATAGATTATTAATTTCTGGAAAAAATTCTTATAATTTCTATAAAAATATAGGTTTCATGGGTGAGAAACAAAAAAAATTAAAATTTCTTGTTGAAAATCATTTAGAAAAAAAGGGATTCTACAATAAAAATAAGAGTTTTATTGAAATCGTTAAAATTACTGATTTTGGCCAAGAAAGAGTATATGATATAACTGCTGGTCCAGATTATGTTTGGGTTACAAATGGCATATTATCTTATGACTGTGGAGAAGAACCTTTGCCACCATATGGAAGTTGTAATTTAGGTTCCATTGACTTAGCTAAAATTATAGATTATATTGATCTTGGAAATCCCAATGATGAAAAAAAAGATATTTTCAAAGAAATTATATATTGGACTTCACGCTTTCTTGATAATGTTATTGATATAAACATATATCCTTTAAAGGAAATAGAAAAAGTATCCAAAGAACAAAGATTTATTGGGTTGGGGATAATGGGAATTGCTGATTCTCTATATAAAAAGAATATTCCATATAATTCTAATGAAGGTAGAAATTTTATGGCAGAAACTTTAGCACAATTTGCATATTATTCACATTTAGCTAGTACAGAATTAGCAAAAGAAAGAGGTAATTTCCCTCTTTTTGATAAATCTAAATATAAAGATGGATTTATTCCATTTCCTATGCTTGATAACAATTATTCAGAAAATATAAAAATTTGGAACTCCCTTATAAAAGAGCACTTTTACGGGGAAGCAAAAAAATATAAAAGAAATGTCCAAGTTAATACAGTAGCTCCAACAGGATCTATTTCAAATATTGCAGATACATCTAGTGGAATAGAACCCAATTTTATGCTTGCATATATTAGATATATGACAGATAAAGAAGGTAATAGAGTTCCATTACCATATATGAACAAAATCTTAAGAGATAAATTAGATGGTTTATTAAATAGTGAATTAGAAGCAGAAATAATTGAAAAAGGGTCAATTCAACATATTGAAAATATATCTGAAGATTTTAAAAAAGTGTTTGTTACTGCTATGGATATTTCAGGAGAAGATCATTTACTTGCTCAACATGTTATTCAAAGCTATCTTGATGCATCTTGTTCAAAAACTATAAATCTTCCAAAAGAAACAACTGTTGAAGATATTAAAAATATTTATATAAAAGCTATGAAATTGAACTTAAAAGGTATTACTATATATAGGGATGGTTCATTAGAAACTCAAGTCTTAACTAACTCCAAAAAAGATGATAAAAAAGTAACCTTTTTTGTACTTGATGAAAAACATAAATTAAGAGCTCGACCAAGAAAAGAAACATTAAAAAGCGTTACTCGAAAATTCAAAACTGATTCAGGAACTGTATATATAACAGTCTCATTTGATGACAATGGTGAAGCCATAGAAATCTTTTTATCTGATGGAACAGAAACAGCTGAAATTATAGGAAGACTTTCCTCTATTGCTTTGAGAACAGGTGTTTCTGTTGATGAAATATTGGAACAATTATCAAAAGTAAAAGGTTCATATTGCAAAGGAATTTCTAAAGAAATTAAAAGTGCTCTCAATGATTTTGAAGAACTTTGGAAAGACAATACGGATTTTGAAGTCTTTCATGTTGGAAAACCTTTAAGTAAAGAAGAAGTTGAAAAATTTGTTCATGCTAATAAGCTGGAATATGTAAAAGGTTACTATATTGATAATGAGGGTAATACATATTGTCCAACATGCTTGAGTAAAAACTCTTTATTAATGACAGAAGGCTGTATTTCATGTAAAACATGTGGATGGTCAAAATGTTCATAGTTTAAAGTAAATATAGCATAATAGTTATATTTTTGAAGTATAATTTATAATATATTATAAATAACGTGAGGTGTTAAAAATGGCAAAATGTAAAAATTATCATGAGGCTGCTATTGAAGGGGCGAAAGACGGTATTTTTCATGGTGATCACATTCATCCAACAGTAATGGTATGGGCTTCATTAAATAATGAAAAGATAGGAAAATTAGTAGAAAAAGTTGCTGAATTTGATGCTGACTATGCTGAAGATTTAAAAGAAATGTTAGGTGATTATGATACCGATGTTGAAGATGTTCCTATTCCTTTCCCTTTTTCTTTTGATACAGAAGAAGAATTTGAATTTGCAGAAGGTTTATTAAAAGACATTGTTACTATCACTGAAGCTAATGCTTATTCTTTTATTGTTGAAGCGATGAGTGTTGAAAATGAAGAAGATACTGTACCATCAGTATTTACAGAATGTAAAGAAGGAAAAATATATTTGACTTTATTTAATTGGGAATATAACAAACTCGATGAAGAAGAATATGAAAATACAGATGAAGATATTCAAAGTTTTAGATTAGATATATTTTAAAAAGAGCGGAATAATTCCGCTCTTTTTTCATTTAGGCTTTTAAATCTTTTGGATCTGTAGATTTTCCATAAAACTTCAATACAACCCAAAGTGATGTAATCCCAAGTATTAATGAAATCCATACAGGTAATCCTAAACCAACTGGAACATATCCTACTACTGCAGCAATTAAAGCAGCAGTAACTGAGTAAGGTAACTGTGTTTTAACATGATCTATATGATCAGCTGAAGATGCCATAGATGACATAATTGTTGTATCTGAAATAGGAGAACAATGATCTCCAAACGTTGCTCCAGTCAATACAGCCCCTAAAGTTGCGTATACTAATGATGTAAGTTCATTACCAGTATAAGCGGCTGCTAAAGGAACAGCTAATGGTAACATAATAGCCATGGTTCCCCATGATGTTCCCGTTGCAAATGCAACTATTGCTGAAATAACAAATACTAACACAGGAATTGACCATCCTGGTAATGCTGATGATATAACCTGCACTAAATATTCTGCCGTTCCTAAATCTATTGCAATTGACCCTATTGACCATGCTAGAATTAAAATTATCGTAGTTATAACAAGGGATTTTGCTCCTTCAACCCATGCTTCAAGTGCTTTTCTTAATGTCATAATACCTTGAGAAACTGCCATTGCAACTGCAACAATACTTGCTAAAGCAGAAGCCCAAATCAAAGCGGCAGAAGCATCTGAATTACCAAATGCATCTCTTATCCCTTCCCATGTAAATGGGTTTTCAAGTCCTCCACCTGAATACCATAATCCTATAAAAGCAAATATTATTAATGTTAAAATTGGAACCAATGCATTAGATATTTTTAATGGAATATTACTATTATCCAATTCACTTTCAAAATCAGTTGAAAGCATTGGTTCTGCATCATCTGCTAAAACCTTACCTGTTAATCTTGCTCTCTTTTCTGCTTCGTACATAGGTCCAAAATCTCTCAGCATAAATCCAACAAGAAAAACCATTACAAGAGCAAATAATCCATACATTCTATATGGTATTGATTTAAAGAATACAGAATACGGGTTAACTTCAACTCCTATAGATTTAAAAGCATCACCGATTAAACCTAATTCATATCCTATCCATGTAGAAATTGCTGCCATAGTAGCTACTGGTGCTGCTGTTGAGTCAACTATATAAGACAATTTTTCCCTTGAAACTCTTAATTTATCCGTTAAAGGTCTCATTGTAGGCCCAACTATTAAGGTATTAGCATAATCATCAAAAAATATAACAACACCCATTAAAGCTGTTGCAACTTGTGCACTTCTAGCAGTTTTAGCTTTTTTCGCTAAAGCATTTGCAATAGCTCTTGTACCACCCATTTTTGCAACAACACCAACCATACCACCGATAGTTAAAGTAAAAATGATAATACCAGCATGCCAACCATCAGCTAAAGCATTGACAGGATATTCAAAAGTTTTTGTATAACTTTCAATGAGTTTCATAAAAAATCCGGAACTTGACGTTGCAAAAACATTAATTAAAGCTCCTGAAAAAACACCCAATAATAATGAAAGAATAACTTCTTTTGTAATAAATGCCAAAATTATAGCTAGCAACGGTGGAATAATAGACCAAAAACCATAATTTATCGTTGCAGCATCTCCTCCTTCAGCAAAAGCCAGAGTCGCCAGTAAAACAAACACCGCCATGATAAAAAAAACTGTGAATTTCTTTTTCATAAACTCCCCCCTTTAATGGATTTTTAATTATTATATCATATTTTACATGTTTTTGTCAAAAAAAATTAATATATCATCATCCGAAAAGTTTTTCGGAAACTCAATATTAATCTTTTTGTATCTAAAATATAATATTCCGACTAACAAATTCAATAATATTTTCAAACATTAGAACAAGAATCTCTAATAACAAGTTCCACTGGATAATAGATTTGATGTAACAATTCTTTGTTTATTTTATCTATAGTATTATTATATTTAACTTTAATTTTATTAATTAATAATTTGGCAGCGCTAAATCCTATTTCTTTTGAAAATTGTGCAATCGTCGTTAACGGAACTTCTAAATGTTTAATAAATTCCAAATTATCAAAACCGACTAAAGATATATCATTGGGAATAGATATTCCCTTTACTCTGCACATTTTAATAATAACTAAAGCTACATAATCATTTACTGCTACAATTGCTGTTGGTTTTTTTTCTTTAATAAATTTATATAATTCTTCATATATTTCTTCTGTATTTAATTTTCTTTCATCATAAGAAAAAAGTAGTTCAGGTCTATAATCTAACCCATATTCTTTTAAAGCTTTTTTATAACCTATTATTCTATCTTCTATACTACTCGTTTCACTAAATTCTGCTTTTACAAATGCAATTTTTTCATGACCTAATTTTATCAAATATTCTGTAGCTTTATACCCTCCATTTATATTATCAGACATGACACAATCCGTTTCACAATCTTGTAATCTTCTATCAACTAATACAAATGGGAATTGTTCATTCTTCAAATCAGAAATTGCTGTGCTATCTTTTTGATCTTCAGCTGGCATAATAATTAATCCTGAAACACCATTCCTTTTCATACGTTGTATTGCTTCTGCTTCTTTTTTATAATCATTATTAGAACTCATAAACGTCATTGTATATCCTTCACTCTGAATAGCCTTTTCAATTCCGCTTAATATATTTGCTTCCATTTCATGCTCACAATGAGTAAGAATAACACCTATTAATTTATTATCACCTTTTTCATGAATTTCCTCCTTATCAAAAACAAAAGTCCCATTACCCTGAACTCGATACAAATACCCTTCATGAACTAACTCTTGAATTGCTCTTCTAACAGTATAACGACTCACTTTTAACTTATCACAAAGCTCTCTTTCAGTAGGAATTGCTTCCCCTGGTTTAAAAATACCATTTTGTATATTATTATAAATAAAATCTCGAATTTGTCTATATAATGGTTGATTTCCATTACGATCTAAATCATCCATATTCATTATTAAGCACCTCCAATTATAGTTGCATGAACAATCCTTTACTTAAATCCTTATCTTCACAAGTCAACCAAAATTATAATATGCATAAAATCTTAAACTTTAATGGTTTTTATTTGTCCATACCTTTATTTATATTATAACATACTGGATATTTCTCTCAAAAAATTTTCACAAACTTAAACAAATCAACATTTTTCAAAAATACTCTCTTAATCATATTTAAATATAAAATAAGCCCTGGAATGAAAAATACCAGGGCTTATTTTATATTTAATTTAAAGGTGTCAATTTAAAAGTTTTAATCTCATAAGGTTTAATTATAAATTCAAATTCATTTTCATTAAACTCTATCTTTCCAATTTCTTCTTCCATAAGATTACATTCTGTTATTTCTTTTATATTATCAAACAATTTAATTTTTACAGTATCTCGTTGATTACCATATTCATAAAATCTTAAAATCAAGCTATTATCATCTTCTGCTTTTTTCACAGTATCTAATATTACGCTATTAGCTTTAATATTTATCAGAGATTTTTCTATAGGTAAATTTCCACCTTTACTTTCTATCATTACTGCTAACAATGGATAATTTAATTCATAAGATTCTTTGGTTGTTCCTCCATCAAACCAATCACCAAAATGTGGATAAAGACTATAGGTAAATGAATGATGTCCTTGATCCGCCTGTGGATCTGGTTCAATTCCAGATTTAATCAATGTTAATCGCATTATATTATCTTTAATAGAATATCCATATTTGCAATTATTTAAAAGACTTACTCCATAATTTCGTTCAGAAAGATCTGCCCATTTTTGAGCAACCGTTTCAAACCTTGCATAATCCCAACTTGTATTCCAATGCGTTGGCCTTTCAACATTACCAAATTGAATTTCATAAGTTGCTTTAGTAGTTCTAATATCCACAGGAAAAGCAACCTTTAAAAGAATTTGATGTTGATGCCAATCTACATCTGTTTTAAAATCTATTCTTCTTTTATCTGAATAAACTATCATCCTCTGTTCAATAGTTGAGTCAAGAAAATTCCACTTAAATTTAATAACTCCACGGTCAGGACCTGATTCTTCTATTTCCATTTCTATTAAATCATTTACTATATACTCTTTTTCTAAATGATATATATCAATATCCCAAGCATCAAATCTCATAGGTCTATCTTCAAATACCTGAAATACATTAGCTACACTTCCTACAGGTAAAATTTCTCTCTGAACTTCTTTATCATATATTGATGTAATCTGGCCATTTTTATTTAATTTAATACGATAATATTTATTTTCGATTCTGTCTTTTTTAACAATTACTTGTTCTTTAGAAGACCAGTTATTATCATCAACATTATTATTTTCTACAATTTTAAAAGCCTTATAACCTAAAGCGGGTATTTCCGGAACATAAATTATTAATTTTTTATTTTCATTCCCAACTATCTTTGTAAATAATTTTTCTCCATTTTCAGTTACAAATGATTTTTTAGATAATTCCTCTTTCCAAGGAAGAGACACTATTCCACTTCTATCCCACGATAATGGATTAAAAACTACTAATTTTTCTCCACTTAAATCTATATTACTAGCTAAAATTTCTAAGGCTTTATTTAACATCTTTTCGCCAGAATTCATCACTTTGACAAATTCTTTATCACTATCTTCATAAACCTCATGAATAGATGAACCTGGTAAAATATCATGGAATTGATTACGTAAAATTATCTTCCAATTTTCATTAATTTTCTCTTGAGGATAATCAAATTCATTTATAAATCTACTTGCCATAAAACTAAATAATTCTACATTGTGATATAAAATTTCGCTAAATCGATTATTCTTTTTTACTTGAGCTTGAGATGTATAAGTTCCTCTATGATATTCTAAATAAAGTTCACCATCCCAAACAGGTAAATTAGGATTATCTTTTATCCTTTCTTCCAAACGCTCAAAAAATGGTTCTGCTTTATTAAACCTCACTTCTGGTATTCCTGGTAATTCTTGCATTTTCTTTCCCATTTCAAGCATTTCTTTTGTAGGGCCTCCGCCACCATCACCCCAACCATACGCCAATAACAGTTCATCATTAATATTTTTCTGACGATAATTATCCCAAATTCCCTGTACCGATTCTGGCGTCATCATACCATTATAAGTATAAAAAGGCTCTCCAAAAGCATCCGGAGTTGTAATAAAATGTGTTAAAACTTCTGTCCCATCTAACCCACGCCAATTAAACGTGTCATATTCTGGTCTATTAAATTGACTCCAACTTATCTTTGTAGTTACAAAGTATTTCAAACCACTTTTTTTTATTATTTGTGGTAAAGCCCAGGAATAACCAAATACATCTGGTAACCATAATATTTTACAATTTATTCCAAACTCTTTTTTCATAAATCTGGTACCAAATAAAAATTGACGAACTAAAGATTCCCCAGAAGGGACATTACAATCCGCTTCAAGCCACATCCCACCAGTTACTTCCCATTTTCCTTCTTTGACTTTCTTTTTAATTTCAGCATAAATTTCTGGATAATCTTCTTTTATAAACTCATATAATTGCGGAGTACTTTGTAAAAAATGATATTCTGGATATTGATCCATTAAATGCAAAACTGTAGAAAAAGTTCTCGAACATTTTTCTCTCGTATGTTTTAATCTCCATAACCAGGCTACATCAATATGAGAATGTCCTACTACATTAACTATAGGCTTATTTTCTTTTTCTGGTTTATATTCAGTTAAAATTGTTTTTAAATAACTATTAGCTTCTTTGATTGATTCATAAAATTCTTTAGACCTGGGTTTTCTAAAATCTATTTTATTAATAGCATTATTTAAAAATTTAAGTAGATTTTCATAATCAAAACTTCCTTCATTTAGCACTTTTACAGTTTTCAACACAGCTAATGCTCTATAATAAAAATCTTCAGTCTCTTCACTAATTTTAACTATATTAGCTCTTTTAAATATACATTTCTCTTTTTGTAAACCACTAAAAGCTTTAATAGCTATATTTATTTTTCCTTTTTTTAACCACTCTGGTTTAAGGTAAACTTCACGATGATTTCTATCTAATCCTTGAACCGGACGACCATTGATATAAATTAAAGACTCTGCTCCCCATAAGCCATTTTCATTGTTTCCACCAATAATTAAATCCAAAATTATTTTTTCTCCTAACCATTCTTTGGGAATTAATATCTGTTTTCTAAACCATGCTGTGACATCTCTTCCACCCCATCTTTCTCCAACATTAATTATATCCCAATTTTGATCATTAAAGTCTATTTTATAGGCTTCTGGTATATTACCTTGATAAAACTTAAAATCTTTTATAGGTATTTGATCTATATATATATATTGTTTTAAATCATGAATATAACGTTCTGCTTTCTCTTTAGTAAAAAACATCTTTTATTACCTCCATTACATTTTTGTTGAACCACCAAACATAAAACCTTCAGACATAAATTTTTGTGATATGATGTACAATATTCCTATTGGAAGAGTATAAAGTAATGAAAACGCTGCAAGCTGTCCATAAGCTACCCTTCCATATGAACCGAAAAACTGATAAATTGCTACTGAAGCTGGTGCTTTTTCTATTGAATTAAGAAGTATAAATGGAACAAAAAAGTTTCCCCAACTTCCTGAAAATGTAAATATGAATACAACAAAAATCCCAGGAAGAATTAATGGAAATATCACTTTTCTAATTGTTTGTAATGTATTAGCTCCGTCAATCCAGGCAGCTTCCTCTAAAGTTATAGGTACATCATCCATAAAATTTTTCATCATCCATATACTGTAAGGAAGTGCTGTTGCTATTAAAAATAATGTTGTTGATATTAGAGAATTGAGAATTTTTAATTTAAAAAACATCATATACACCGGGACCATAATTGCTGTAATAGGTAATCCTGTAAGAAATAATATTGAATACATAATCTTAGTTTTGCCTTTCATTTTAAATCTTGATAGTGGATAAGCTGCTAATATAGACAATATAACAACAACCGATGCTTGCGAAAATGAGATTAAAAAACTATTTAAAAAAGATCGATAATTCATAGGATCAGACAAAATCGCTTTATAATTATCTAATGTAAAATCTTTTGGTAATTTAATAGTAAGTGGTGCCTCTGCATCAAAAGAAGCAAATATCAACCAAAGCATAGGCCATAAAAATAGTATTGCAATAATAATAAGCATTATATTTGGCAAATTTTTCTTAATATACTTTCTCATATGTCTCTCCTCCTACAGTTCATGCTTAAAACTTTTCATATAGAATACACTCAACACTATACCTAATAACAATAATACTATTGCTATTGCTGTACCATAACCTAATTGATAAGAAACAAAAGCTTTATTATACATATAAATAGGAACAGTTGTAGTTTTAAATCCTGGACCTCCAGCTGTTAATGCATAAATTAAGCCAAATAATCCTATTGTTTGAAGAGTTACCAAAACAGTGTTTGTAATAATAGTTCCTTTTATAATGGGTAATATTATTTTAAACAACACTTGTATTTTATTAGCACCATCTATACTTGCAGCTTCTTTTAAACTATCTGATACATTTTCAAGTGCAGATTGATACATTAACATTGAAAATGCTGTCCCTCTCCATATATTAGCAATTATAATAGCAATCATAGGAAAATCATATAACCACGCTACAGGTTTAAGACCAAAAAATCCAATAAAATCATTTAGCGATCCCTCTACATTTAAAAATGCAAAAAAGACAAAAGAAACAACAACTTCCGGTGTTACCCAGCCCAATAAAACAGTTGTTCCAACAAATCTCCTTAATTGCCTATTTTTTCTTTGCATCAAATAAGCAATTGTAAATCCTAAAACTTGTTGTCCTATTATAGCTGAAAATACAAGAAATATAACAGTATTAAGTAAAGAAATTAAAAAGCGCTCATCTTTAAACATAAATATATAATTACTTAAACCAACAAAATCCCAATTTTGAGCTTTAACACCTACAAGAGTTTTATTTGTAAAAGAATAAAAGAGAGACATTAATGCCGGATAAAGATAAAATATACCTATAAGTGATAAAGCAGGAAATAAAAAAAGGATACTTTTTTTAGTTTGACTACCTTTTCTCAAAGTGTAACACCTCCATTCTAACAAAGAAGTATTGCACCAACGTGCAATACTTCAAATTCAAGAATTATTTCTCTATCCAATTACCATAACCAACCATTTCTTTAACATTTTTCGAATATTCTTCTGCAACTTCTACTGCTGATTTTTGACCTGTAATAACAGCTTCTACTGCTGATTGAATTTCTACTGAAACATTTGGATATAATGGATCACCTGGTCTGAAATGCGTGAATTCTGTATAAGAACTCATTTCATATCTATATATATTTGCATCTTTATATCTTTTATCTTCTGCAACATCTTTTCTTGGACTCATATCTCCTGAATATGTTGAATAAGCTAATAAATTATTTTTATTACATGCTATTTTAATAAATTCAAATGCTAAATCTTTTTTTCTTGATAATGCTGGTATAGCCAATGTCCACCCACCACTCATGGATGTATAGCCACCACCATATTGTTTTGGCATAGGTGTTACTTTTATAACGTCATAATAATCATTAGGTCTTGCTCTAATCCAATCTGCACCTTTCCAGTTTCCATCAAGAAGTATACCAACCTCTTTACTTTCAGGCATTTTTTTATTTAAAATCCTCCATGAATTAGCGTCTAACATTAATGCTAATTCTGTATTATCATAGATTCCCATATCATATAATGCTTGGATGAATTTTAATGAATCAGTAAAACCTTTAGATTTTACCACCCATTTTCCATCTTCATAAATCCAGTCTCTTGTACCAGAAATAAGCATTTCAAATGTTTGCATTGTTGTTGCTTCGCCTTGTGCTTTTGAACCATTTAACCAAATTGGATATTTAACTCCTGCTTTATGCAATTTTTTAACAGCATCTAAAATATCATTCCATGTTCTTGGTTTCCATGGAACAGGTATTCCTGCTTTTTTGAAGAGAGGTACATTATAAAATAAACCTCTAGTATCTGTAGATATAGGTACGGCATAAACTTTACCATTAATAGACATTCCTTCTTTTATATTTCCTGAAAATTGTGTATTCCAATCGCACCATTGATCTACTGGAATCGCACTTAAATTTCCAGCTGCAACAAATGCTGGAACAAGGAAGCTATCTACAAGCATAACATCAATAGTTGTATCTGTTAAAAGAAGCAATGCTGTTTTTGAATTATAATCCCCTTCGTTACTTAAAGCTTTTACCAATTTTACTTTTACGTCTGGATATAATCTTTCAAATTCAGCTTTTGCACCTTCCATCCATTTAGTATTAGCATTATTCCCTTGTTCTTTATAAGCAACAGTTATGGTTTTAACTCCACCTGCTAAAATTGTTATTGACAACACTACTAATAAAACTACCAACATTACCTTTTTAAACATTTTAATACCCCCTCGTATAATTAGTATAGAATAATTATATTATTGTTATTGATTATTATTATTATTATTATTATTTATATGCTCTTTGAAAAGTAAATATATTTTATTTATATTGGTTTATGTGTTTTTAGTTATATGTTTTATATTAGTAGTTTTCTGTTGAGCATCTTTTTCAGTATTTATTTTTTGCTTGTTTTTAAGTTTTACCTCTGGTAAAATAGTTTTAGATAACATCCCC
>NZ_FQUI01000043.1 GCF_900129175.1 Marinitoga hydrogenitolerans DSM 16785 | reverse complement strand
ACACTTTCCATTACTCTTAAATACTTTTTTCCTTTCACCTTTGATATTTTAACGAACATCATGCCATCTCCTTTTAGTGGTTTTCATATATATTATACCACTAAAAGTTAGTAAAATCAATAGTTATATGCAAAAATATCATAAAAAGTTAGCCACACACTTTTTCGACTGACCTAGATTTACACACCTCAAATACGCATTTTACCGTCCAATTTTTTCATTTTTCCTTAAATTGCTGTCAAACTCGGGAAAAAATCTCCTGCACGAAGCAGGAGATTAATGATTTTAGTTATATTTTCATTGCTAATTCAAAGCCTTCAGTTGTTGCGTCTATTATTTGTCCAACTTTTAATGCATCTCCTATTAAATATACATTATCTAATTCTTTTGATAATTCTTCATATAGTTTATTATCTGGTTTTGTGCCTGCTGTAATTACAATATCATCAAATTCACCTAAAGAAACTTCTTCTTCTTTGGTTTGAACGAATACTTCTTTCCCTTTAATTTCTTTTACCATGGTTTTTGTATAAATAGATATTTTTGGAGCATAATTTTTCTTAAATAATTTGCTTGCCACTATTTCCATTCCTCTTCCAACTTCATCTAACGCCTCAACAACAGTAACTTTCTTGTTTTCTTTAACCAATGCTTCAGCAACTTCTAATCCTATTAAGCCTCCGCCAATTATTAATACGCTCTCACCACTTATTTCTTTTCCTTCAAAGTAATCAAAGCCGGTAATATAATTTTCTAAACCTTTAATAGGAGGGACAAATGGATTTGCACCAGTTGCCACAATAATTGCATCAAATGAACTGTTTTTAAAAGTTTCTGCTGTAACTTTTGTATTTGTTTTTATGGTTAATTCTTTTTCTGCTTTTTTTATTAAATCATCTAATGTATCCTTCATGGACATTTTTCCAGGCGATTTATATGCTAATACCCATTGACCACCTAAATATGCATTTTTTTCAAAGACTGTAATATCGTAGCCTTTTTTCTTTAAGTATAAGCCAGCAAATAATCCTGCAGGACCTGCACCGACTATTGCTATTTTCTTCTTATTTTCAATGTTAACAATAAATTCTTTATGTAATTCTGGATTTGCTATACAACCTATTGGTTTTCCTGCTTTTACATTTCCAAGACATCCTTGTAAGCAACTACCACATCTTAAATAATCATCAGAATTTGATAAAATTTTATTTGGAAAGTCTGGATCAATAATTAATTGTCTTCCAAAAACTACACCATCTACTATTTTATCTTTTACTAATTTTTTGTATCTTTCATTTTTATGCATTCTACCTGCAGCTATTAATGGCAATGAAGTTAATTCTCTTATCTCTATTAACTTCTTATCCATTATATCTGTTGGCAATGACATATGATTATAATACCATGGAGCTGAATCACATGCATTTCCCCATCCAACATGAATTGCAGAAACATTAAATTCTTCTGCTAGAGCAAATATTGTTTTTAAATCCTCATTTGTTATTCCATTTTCCACAAACTCACTTCCGGAAATTCTGATAAACAAAGGGATTTTGAGTTCTGATGTTATAGAAGATAAGAGTTCTCTGGCAAATTTGAATCTATTTTTTCCATATTCATCATTCCTTTTATTCAGTCTTTCAGAATAAAATTGATGAACTATATACCCGTGTCCAAATTGAATCTCGATGCCATCAACACCTGCTTTTTGAGCTCTTAATGCATTTTCTTTAAATGCATCGATTATATTTTTTATTTCATATTCTGATAATTCTTTTGGAATTTGACCTGTAGAAGGGCATTTGATTGATGATGGTGATAAAACTTCACCTGATGCTTTTGGGTTTGCAGCTTTCCAGCGTGATTAAGATGTACAATTAATTTTGTTTCGTGTTTATGAAGTACGTTAGTTAATTTTTTCAACCCTGTTATGTGTTCGTCTGTATTTAACATAGTTTGTTTCGGGTGTTCTTTACCTGAAGGTAAAACCGCTATTGGTTCTAAGATAATTGTGCCAACTCCACCTTTTGCTTTTCTTTCGTAGTATGCTATTTGTTCGTCTGTAATAAATCCTGTTTTTGGTGTAGCTAGCGCTGTTTTTACTGGAGCCATAAATATATGATTTTTCGTTTCAAAATTTCCAAATTTCAAGAAAAATCACCCCTTTTCGTTTTTAAAATCCCCTATTTCTTCCTAATCCTCTACCCATACCACGCATTGCTGGGTTTTCAGAGTTTGGTCTTATAGCATTTTTAGGACATTTTTCCATACATAATCCGCATCTTGTACAAATATCATTATTTATATATGGATAACCATCATCTTTTAAAGTTATTGCTCCTTCAACAGGACATACATTTAAACATATTTTACATTTTATACATTCATTTTCTTTTATCCATGGCATGTTATCACCTCCAGGAGATTATTCTACTTCTCCAGCTAACATATATCTAACTTCTTCTAATGCGTCTTCAACTGTTTTTGATTCAACTATTAATGGTTTGTATCCCCATTTGTCGAGCTTTATCATGGAGCATTTTCCCATTGAATTACCTACCCAGACTTTGCAATGACCTAAAAATTCTTTTATTTCTTCTGCCTTTGCATGTAAATGAGTTTCTGCATAAGGGTTTTTAATTTCTTCTATTTTTTTAAATTCGTTTCCGTCATAATCATATACAACATATATTTCAGAATGTCCAAAGTGTTCATCATTTATATGTATTCCATCTTTTGTGCCAAATGCTATTTTCATTATCTCAACTCCTTAATGTGTTGCACTTTCCACTTTTTCTAATTTTCCATTCTTGTAATTTTCAATTATGTTAGCTAATGTATCTTTTTTTGTTAAATATACTTCTATTCCTGCAGCCTTTAAAACTTCGAAGGCATTTTTCCCCACACTTTCCAATATTAATATATTAACACCTTTTTCTGCTAACATTTGTGATACTTTTGGCCCCATGCCGTGTGCTTCATTTGCTGTGTTTTCTACTATTTCCACAATTTCGTTTTTTTCTAAATCATAAATTACAAAAAGTTCGGCTCTTGCAAACCTATCGTTGCTTAATGAATCTAATGTTTTTCCTTGTGATGGTATTGCCAATTTCATAATAACACCTCCATAATTTATTTTAATTTTTGCATTACTTTATTGAATATATCTTTAATTGCCTTTGCAGCTGGACTATTTTCATAATTAACAACAGGATTTATTTCTAAGTTTGATTTTTCAACTGTTTCGTCAAATGGGATTTCACCGAGTACTTCAATTCCATCGCTTATACAGTAATTTATTATTTCTTTACTTACAACAGAATTTAAATCATATTTATTAATTACAACACCAAAATCTCTTCTAAAATGTCTTACTGTTTCTATAATTCTTTTTAAATCATGTAATCCTGAGGTTGTTGGTTCGGTTACTATAACAACATAATCTGTTGCTGTTATAGATGAAGTTGCAGGACATCCAATACCAGGAGCGCCATCAATTAATACAATATCTTTATTTTTTTCCTGGGCTTTATTCATAGCTAATTTTCTAACTTCTGCTACTAATCCACCAGAGGTTTCCTCTCCGGGGTTTAAATTAGCATGAACAATATCTTTTTCATCATTAAGTGATGAATAATAATATTCTCCAGATAATGCAGTTTCTAATTTTATCGCATTTTGAGGACAAGCTATAACACATGCATTACAGCCTTCACATGCATATGGATCTACATCATATATACCATTCTCAAAGGTTATAGCTTCAAATCGGCAGATGTTTTTACAAATACCACATTTATCGCATTTATTTTGATCTATTATAGCTTTTTTTCCGCCATAATAATCATATTTTTCTTTTAATTCACCATTGAACATTAGATTCAAATTAGCAGCATCAACATCACAATCAGCAAGGACTGCATTATTTAATAGAGCTCCAAAGGAAGAACTTAAAGTTGTTTTACCTGTTCCACCTTTTCCGCTGACTATAGCTAATTGCTTCATATAATCATCCCCTTTATGGTTTCAAAAGCTTTTCTAAACTTTTCTTCCCATTCTGGTAAATACTGAGAGAATATTTTTCCTTCTGAATATAATTTTGCAATGTTTCTATCAAAAGGGATTTTTAATATTATAGGGATATTTTCTTTTTTAGAATATTCATCTATCATATTTGTTTTACCTGTATCTCTATTTACAACAATACCTGCAGGTATACCCATTTCTTTTACTAAATCTACAGCAAGAGCTAAATCATGTAGTCCAAATGTTGTTGGTTCCGTTACTAAAATAGCAAAATCCGTGTTTCTTAAGCTTTCCACCACAGGACAAGATGTTCCCGGTTGTGAATCGATTAATACAATATCTGCAGATCTATCTATATGTTTTTTTAATTGCCTTATATTCCTTACACCAGAAGGTTCCCCTATATTTAAAAGGCCCATTCCAAATTTTAAATTTTCATTTATTTTTCCTAATTTTATTTTTCCTATACTTTTTGGCTCTTCTTTAATAGCATTCACAGGACAAACCATTGCACATGCACCACAACCATGGCATAAGCTTTCAAATACCATTGTTCCAGTTGGAAACACAGAAATAGCACCAAACTGACA
Organism: Marinitoga hydrogenitolerans DSM 16785; assembly: GCF_900129175.1. Lineage (NCBI taxonomy): Bacteria > Thermotogati > Thermotogota > Thermotogae > Petrotogales > Petrotogaceae > Marinitoga > Marinitoga hydrogenitolerans. Next base: position 12,297 of record NZ_FQUI01000043.1, on the reverse strand, counting down.
TGCTTTAGCACATTCCCCGCATTTTATACATGCGTTATTATCTACTATAGGTAATAAAATATCTACACTTTCCTCTTTTTCAAAATTTATATCAAAAAACAAGTGATCATTTGGTTCTTCAACATCAACATCTAATAACTGAACATTGTATATTTTTGATAGCGTGTATGCTAAATTGGTAGAGATAGTTGTTTTGCCTGTTCCACCTTTTCCACTTAATATAGTAATTTTCACGTTTTTTTCCTCCTGTTCAATTATTCATATATATTATACCACTATATATACAAAAATAATATATGAATTTTTTTTAAAAAAGGGTTGGTTTTCCCAACCCTTAATTTTCTATTTACCACCAGCCTCTGCCGCGTCCCCTACCATAACCGTTACCAAATCCTCTTCCATATCCGGCGGCAAAGCCTCTGCCAAAACCGCGTCCCATGCCAAAACCTCTTCTGAATCCATAAAATGCATTATTAAAAGGTCTTATCCATCTATATACTGGTGAAACTGGAGCTACATATCCTGAATTTGCACATGGTCCCATCCTTCTTCCAACTGGCCCTGTTCCCATTGGACCTGTCCCATCAAATCCTGGCATCATCTTTCACCCCCTTGAGAATATCTATCAAGTTCTCTTAATCTTTCTTCGACAAAACGCATTTCTTCTTCGAGATATCTTTTATAATCCATCAACATAGCTTTTTCATCTTCTATGTTCTGTCTATAATAATCTTCATAATTATCATAACCAAATCCTCTTCCATAACCACGTCCAAATCCTCTTCCGTATCCACGACCCATTCCTCTTCCCATTCCGTATCCTCTACCCGGTCCAAATCCTCTTCCATAATTTCTTCCATATCCATAATCATCTTCATAATATGCCATGTCACTCACCTCCTATATGTTTTTTATATATATCATCTTTATTATATATCTTATGCATATATATGTCAAGTGTTTTTGTTGAAAATATTGTTAAAATAATGTTTAATATTATAAGTTCATAAAAAAGTTTTAAAATCCATCAAAGATAAAAAAATTATTCTAAAGTTTTTTCTTCTTCAGAATTACATTTATTAAAAATTATTGACTTTAAAATAATATTATGTTATAATTCACTCAGTGAATGAAAGAGGTGAAAAAATGTTTGACTTTGAGGATTACACATTTTTTAATCCTTCTCCAAACTTTAGAGAATTAATGATACTGCAAATAATTTCTCAAAATAAAAAAGTATCTCAAGAAACCATTGCAAAAAATGTTGGCATTGTACCTTCGATGGTGAATCGCTATTTAAAAGATTTTGAAGATAAAGATTATATTGTAAAAACTGGCGGAAACAGACGAAATATGAATTATGAAATAACACATAATGGAAAAAAAAGATTACAGTTTTTAACTGTATCTTTTATAAACGAAGTATCAAATATATATTCTGAAACAAAAAAGTCCTTTAGCCAGGTTTTAAATAAAATTGAAAATATTGGCTATAAAAATATTTTATTATATGGCGCAGGTGTTGTTGGAAGTATTGTTCTAAAAGTTTTAAATAGCGAAAATATAAATGTTATAGGATTTATCGATGATTCTATTGCGAAACAGGGAGATAAAATTCACGGAATAAATATTTATGCTCCAGAAGAAGTTAAAAACTTAAATTACGATATGATTATTATTGCTTCATTTAGGCACTCAGAAGATATATTAAAAAATGCTAATGATTATAAGCTTTCAAATATTTATATATTCAATATTGATGCAAACGGAAATGTATCTTTAGAGAAAGGAGAATAAAAAATGAAAATACCTTTATTTGATATGACAAGACAATACAACGCAATTCGAGAAGAAGTGATTAAAACGTTAGATGGAATTTTCAAAAGCGGAAAGGTTATACTTGGGCCAAATGTAAAATCTCTTGAAGAAGAACTTTCAGAATATACTGGAACAAAATATGCAATTGGAGTTGCAAACGGTTCTGATGCATTGTTTTTATCTGTAAAAGCATTGAATATAAAAAATGGGGATTATATTATCACAACGCCTTATACATTTTTCGCAACTGCCAGTTGCATTACAAGGAATGGCGCAAACCCTATTTTCGTTGATATAGAAGAAAAATACTATAATATGAATCTTGATGATGTCGAGAAAATACTTAAAACACATCCTGAAAAAGATAAAATAAAAGCTATAATTCCTGTACATTTATTTGGAAAAACTATAGATCTAGATAGATTACAATACTTTAAAGAAAAATACGGAGTTTATATTATTGAAGATGGAGCACAATCAATAGGATCAAAATGGAACGATAAAAAAGGATTTTCAGTTGGTGATTTAAGTATTACATCATTTTTTCCAACAAAAAATCTTGGTGGATATGGTGATGGAGGAATGGTATTTACTAATGATGAAGAACTTGCAAATAGAGTTAGAAAGTTGAGAATTCACGGGGCTTCAAAGAAATATTATCACGATGAAGTTGGTTTTAATTCAAGGTTAGATGAAGTTCAAGCTGCAATTTTAAAAATAAAATTAAAACATTTAGATGAGTTTATAGAAAAAAGAATAAATATAGCAAAAAATTATGATAATCTTTTCAAAAAATATAGCTTAATAGAATTTATAGATTATCCTGAAGTTTTTGAGGACAAATCTCACGTATATCATCAATACGTTATCACATTAAAAAAAGGAAATAGAGACGAATTAAGAAAATTTTTAACTGAAAAAGGTATAGGCACATCAATTTACTATCCTAAAGGATTACATCAACAGAAATGTTTTGAATATCTTGGATATAAGAAAGGAGATTTTCCAATTACAGAAAAAGCTACAAAAACAACTTTAGCTCTTCCTATTTTTCCCGAATTACATTTTGAAGAACAAGAATATATTGTAAAATCAATAGGAGAATATTATAAAAAATAGATAAAATATCACAAAAAAATCCCCTATATAAAAACCGAAGGGGGTTTTCTTATTTTTTACTATATTATAAACGAATATTAAATATAATAAGCCTAATTGTTATTGAATACAAAATATGATATAATAAAGCTATATATTTCGTATAGGAGGTAATTATGAAGGAATATGTAGCTTTTTTTGATTTAGATAAAACTTTACTTGATAAATACAGTCCACAACTTTATTATAAATATGAAATAAAACACGGAAAATTCACCTGGTGGAAATATTACCGAATGGGTTTGTTTACACTTTTTTATAAATTGGGAATTGAAATAAAGGATATGGAAAAAATGATGAGAGAAACTGCTGCACAATATTCTGGTCAAAGAGCTGAAGAAGCATTTGGATTTGCAAAACAATGGTTTGAAGAAGATGGTAAGTATCACATAAGAGAGAGTATGAAAAAAGAGATTGAATATCATAGAAATAATAATGCATATCTTGTTATTATTTCCGCTTCTCCTGATTCTATTGTGATGCCAGTAGCAGAATATTTAAAATTCGATGATGTTATTTGTACCAGAACTATTATAAAAAATGGGATTATTACTGGAGAAATGGGAACTTATATGTATGAAGAAAATAAAGTTACTGAAGCAAAAAAATTATGCGAAAAAAATAATTTTGATTTAAAAGATGCCTACTTTTATAGTGATTCTATATCTGATTTGCCACTATTGAAAATAGTAGGTAATCCAGTTTGTGTGTCTCCAGATTTCAGATTAAAAAGAATAGCAAAAAAAAGAAAATGGAGAATAATGGAAAAATAAGAATGGCTTAGCCATTCTTATTTTTCTGCTACAATTTTTATTATTTCTATAATTGTTTCTACGGCTTTTTTCATAGAAGGTATTGGTATGTATTCATATCTTCCATGAAAATTATGACCACCTGTAAATATATTTGGACATGGCAATCCCATATAAGATAACCTTGCACCGTCTGTTCCACCTCTAATTGGTTTGATTATAGGTTTGACCCCGACATTTTCCATTGCTTTTTTTGCAATTTTAACCATTTCAGAAGGTATTTTTTCTTTCATATTGTAATAACTATCTTTTAATTCCAATTCTACTGTTCCATCTCCATATTTTTTATTCAATAACTCTGCATTTTTTTCACATAACCATTTTTTATTTTCAAATATTTTCTTATCATGATCTCTAACAATCATTATTAATTTTGCATTATCACAATCTCCAGAAATATGAACAACATGAAAAAAACCTTCATACTTTTCTGTGTGTTGTGGCGTTTGAGCTTCAGGAAACATCATTGCTAATTCTGATGCGATTAATGCCGCATTAATCATCTTTCCTTTAGCTGTTCCAGGATGAATGCTTTTTCCATGAATTATATATGTTGCTGTTGCAGCATTAAAGTTCTCAGCCTCAAGTTCTCCAATTTCTCCACCATCTACTGTATATGCAAAATCTGCTCCAAAATTTTCTACATTAAAATTATCTGCTCCTCTTCCTATTTCTTCATCTGGTGTAAATCCTACTTTAATTGTTCCATGTTTTATTTCAGGATGCTCTATTAAATATTCCATTGCTGTAATTATTTCCGCTATTCCTGCTTTATCATCTGCACCTAACAATGTGTTACCATCTGTAACTATTAATTCTTGACCAATATATTTTTTTAGTTCTGGAAATTCTTCTGGACTTAATACTATATTTTTTTCTTTGTTTAAAACAATATCTCCATCTTCATATTTTACTATTTTAGCTTTAACTCCTTTGCCGGTTAAAGCCGGAGAAGTATCCATATGAGCTATAAATCCTATTGTTGGAATTTCTTCATTTATATTAGAAGGAAGTGTTGCATATACATAACCATTTTCATCTAATTCTACATCTTTTAACCCAATCTGTTCTAACTCTTCTTTTAAATATTTCGCAAAAACTAATTGTTCAGGAGTTGATGGACATGTTTTTGATTTTTCGTTTGAAGTTGTGTAAAATTTGGTGTATTCAATAAATCTTTCATGAACTTTTTTCATAATATTTCTCCTTTCATTTTTTAATTATCTTTGCACTCTATATTAATATATCACTCGATATATTAATTGTCAAATTTAAAATCTTTTATTTTCAATAATTTATTTTCGTTTACATCATATTCTTTAAAATTATCATTAGACAATATATAATAATCATATTTGTTTGAAATATATACTATCATTTCATCTGCAGGAGAATTAAAATATACTCTTTTCTTTTCTGCTAATAATTCTAATACTTTTCTATCTTCTGTGCTTAAAAAATGTTTTACATTGTTATCAAAAACTATATGAACGGGAAAAAATACAATTTTGCCAAAAAACATATTGTCCAACATATCTATTAAAAATTGTAAAGAATCTTTATCCTCATATCTAACAACATTACTTCCATCAATTACTATTCCTTTTATAGAATCTGTATTAAATAATTTATAATGATAATATGAGAAATTTTTTAATTGTATATTTAATATATGTTTTTCAAAATCATTTAAGCTTTTATATATATCGATAACCTTTTTAAAATACGATTTTTTATCTTGTAGAGGATCTATTTTTAATATTTCATCAAGAAGATTTTGTATAAAAGGATTTTTTTCATCAAGAGGTATATATGTCATCAAAGCATATAAATCTATATAATCTTTAAAAGGCAATTTTTTAAAGATTACACTTGGCGAATATAATTCTATACCATATTTTTTTAATTTTTCTTCATAACCTCCTGGTGGAAATTTTTTAGGATACATCAAAAATTTTATCATTGAAACATCTTCTTCTAACAAATTATAATATTTTTTCAAATCATTTATTCTGTTCTCTTTTGGTTTTTCTGCTATATGTATAAATAAAAACTGCAAATCATTTAAATGCTTATTCAAGATTTTTCTTTCTGCATTTTTACTTAGAAATCTAAAAACATAAAGCATTTTCCTCCTATTTAAACTTCTCGGATTCAATAACCATTTATTAACTTTCAAAACCTCTTTTCTAATTTTCTTATTATGCTCAACAAAATCCTTTTCTTCTATGATTTTTAAAATTTTTCCAAAACTCATATATATTCTCCTTTTGTTTGTTTTTGATTATTTTTTTATTAATGTATAATTAATATGATATAATAATATAAAAAAATCTAGGTGGTAAATATGAATAAAGAAACTTTAAAAAAATTATATACTATTTTTATTTTATTCCTTTCAGTTATCTGGGGTGGAATTATTTTAATATATGGCTTTGTTTTTTGGTTCATATTATATATAATAAACCTATTAACCAGAAAACTCCCTATTGACGCAAAAGATTTCAATGGCCCATATACTTATACATATAAGATTATTGAAAATCGTGAATTAAAATTAGATATTTATTATCCAAAAACAAAAAAGATTTATCCTGTGATTTTTTTTACACATGGTGGAGGTTGGGTATCTGGCTTTAGAAATCAAAAAAACAATGTATCATGGTGTGAATTTTTAGCTTCAAAAGGTTTTGCTGTTGTCTCTATTGATTATAGATTAGGGATTTCACATACAATGAACGAAATACTATCCGACTACACCGATGCATTGAATTATATTAAAAAAAATTCCAAAGAACTATTACTAGATAAAAATAATATTGTATTGATGGGATTGTCTGCTGGTGGCCATCTTACATTATTATACTATGCTTATTATACTTTTGTAAAGAATGAGAAAAATATAGAAGGTATAAAAGGAATTGTTGCTTATTATACACCTTCTAATTTAAGACATTTATTTGATAAAAATGTAAAATCAGTGTTTGCAAAAGTTGCTACTGCTGCTACATTAAAAGCTTTTCCAACACCAACAGAAGAAGGAAAATTTTTATACTATTCACCTATTTTCTGGATAAATGAAAATATGAAACCCGTTTTATTAGTTCATGGTAAAAAAGATAAAACTGTTCCATTTTCTTCATCTGTCGAATTACTTAAAAAACTAAAGGAAAAAGGTGTTCAAACTAAAATACTTGTTCATAAAAATGGAGACCACGCTTTTGAATTTGAAAATAGAGATATACAAACAATTAGAATATTACATGAAACTATTAAATTTATAAGGAGTTTGGTAGAAAATGAAAATTAATTTTTCCTATGAAAAACAAAAAATTAATTATATATCTGGCTTTATTTTCAAAGGAAAGCATTATAGATGTAATTATACTAGATTTAAAACACTTTATAAAAAACCTGCTGAAGGTACAGAAACTGTTGAAGTTTATAATTTTACACCAAAAGATGAAACATATGCTTCTGCTTTAATTTTACATGGACTAGGAAGTGCAAATATAAAATATATGATATGGCTTGCAAGAAGGCTTGCAAGCGTTGGAATTAATACTTCAATTCTTATATTACCGGGAAATTACACTCGTGTGGATAAAAATTCTGTTAGCGGAAGAAGTTATTTGTGGCCTGATTTAAAGCTAATGTATCATTTTTGGGAACATGGGGTTGTTGACACTTTATCAACTTTAGATCTCTTAAAACAAGAAAATTTATGGAAACCGGAGAACATTTTAATAGGATATTGTTTAGGAGGCATGGTTGGTACTATAGTTGAAGCTTTAAATCCACAATTAAAAAACTTTTTATTAATGACGACAGGAGGTCATTTGCCAGAAATATTATATAATTCTCCTGCAACAAAATTTGTAAAAAGACTAATTAAAAAAGGGTTTAAAGACGATTTTGATTTGCATAATCCAAAAAAAATTTTTAATATTTATAAAGAACAATTTGATATTGTTAAGAACATGTCTTTAAATGAATTAATACATTCTGAAAATATTCATCCATTATTTAAAATAGATCCCTTATCTTATGCGCATTTAATAAATCCTAAAAAGGTTACTTTTGTTGAAGCTTTATTTGATAAAACTTTATCGAGAAAAAGTAGAAAAATGTTAGCCAAAGAATTTAAAGGTGCCAAACATTATTTTATTCCAACAGGTCATGTAACTTGGTTACCTTTCGAGTTTTTATTGGCAAAAAATATAATAAATATGTTGCATATTGAGGATTTAAAGATTAAAGCCAGGTTGTTTGGATTCGATGAAATAGATGAAGCTCTTGATGATGATGTGCTGAAAAAATAAAGCATAGGGGGCTGCGGGAAGAAATGGTTGATCATAAATATATTAAAAGTTTACTTTTTAACGGCATAATTAGTATATTACTTATTATTCTATTTCCTATTCAACGGGAAATAGAACCAACAAAATTATTAATAGTATTAATAATAACGTTTATTGCTGATAACATTAACGTAAAATGGAAAAATAAAGATCGCCTTGTATCTAATGTTCCTGGATTTTTAATTGCTTATTTATACGGATCGCAATATATATTTTTTGCTTCTTTAATTACTGTTTTGAGAATTGACTATATAAAATTTTTGGCACGAATTAGAAAATTTTTTGTCTATTTTTCTATGTATTATTTGTCATACATAATTGTAAATTATTTATCCATTAATACATATTTTAAATTATTTTTATTTATATCTCTTTCAAAAATTTTCAATTCATTTCTTGCAGATATCGGCAAATTTGATTTAAAGATGTTTTTTGTAGAATATTTATTTTTTTTAGCTTCCTTGCCAAGTATATACTTATATTTAATTAGTCAAAATAACATAGTTAAATATTATTTTTTGTTTCAAAATTTATTGTTTTTAGGTATCTACTTTTTTATAACAAAATATTTACATGAAAAGGAAGAAGAAAAAATCAAAAATAAACGATTAAAAAAATTTAATGAAATTATGCTTGAATTTTCAAATTTATTATATTCATATTCTATAAAAGTCTCAAAATATGCAATCTTAAATGATGCTGCTCGATTTCTTAATGAAAAATTTGGTTACAACTATGTATTAATATCTGAAATTGATTATGAAAATGATGCTATTAATAGAATTGCTTATGCTGGTTTTTCTGAAAAAGAATTTGAAAAATTCAAAAAAAGAAAAATTAAAGCTTCTGAAATTATCAAAAAAGTTTTTAAAGAGCAAAACAAATATGGAGAAGTATATTTTATACCCAATATTGCAGAAAAACTAGATAAAAATGATTATTTTATTCTTGAACAAAATATAAATGCGCAAAATATATATAATAAAGATTATGAGTGGAATAAAAATGATTTATTAGCCTTAGTTTTAAAAAATAAAAATAATGATATAATTGGCTATATTTCATGTGATAGTCCAAGAGATGGATTACGGCCAACAGAAGAAGATATGTTAATATTATCAACTCTATCAAAAATACTTTCTATGATACTTGTTCACGGAGAACACTTTAATGAAATTAGAAAATTAAGTGAGGTTGATTATTTAACTGAACTATATAATTCTTCTAAACTAAAAAAAGATTTGAAGTTATATGAAAAGGAAAAAAAGCTAATATCTCTTGCCTTCATTGATCTTGATAACTTTAAACAGATCAATGATAAATATGGCCATTTGAAAGGTGATTCTCTTTTAAAAGAATTTTCAAATATTTTAAAGACCTCTATTAGAAATAATGACAAAGCTTATAGATATGGTGGAGATGAATTTGTTATTATTTTTGAAAATATAAATAAATTTGCCGCTCATAGAATTATAAAAAGAATTAAAAAAAATTTGCATAAAACTGGCATTAAGTTTAGTGTAGGGATTGAAGATAGCTCTAAAACTCCTATATCTTCACTTATAAAAAATGCTGATAAAAAAGCATATATTGCAAAAAACAAAGGCAAGAATAAAATAATACATTAAACGAATTCTCAAACTTAACATTTACATACATTCTTTTTTACTTAAAAATGATATATTTATCATCACAATACAATAGTAAGGTGATTTTAACATGAAAAAAATATTTTTTATTTTATTTATAATAATAAATTTAATTTCTTTTTCCATAACTATAGGATTATATAAAGCTGCCCCAATTGTTATAGATGAAAAAACCGGATTTCTAAATGAAATCTTAAATTATATTGCTGAATCAAACAATATTGAGTTAGATATTATTATTGATACTCAACAAAATTTAATTGAAAAATTGCGAAGAAATGAAATAGATGCCGTTGCACCATTAGCTTATACAGAAAAAAGAGCCGAAGATTTTTATTTTAATAATGAGCCGATATTTTTCGAATGGGCTGTTGTTTATACAAGAAAAGACTTAAATCTTAAATCTATATTAGACTTAAAAAATAAAAAAATTGGTGTGATGAAAACCGATATCTTTTATAACGGAAATGGGGGTATAAAAGATATTTTAAATGATTTTAAAACCAATGCTACCTATATAGAATTAAATACATATGAAGAAATCTTTGAGAAATTACATAAGAAAATAATTGATGTTGGTATTGTACCACGCTTTTTTGGTCTGGATATGGAAAAAAAATATAATGTTAATAAAACTTCTATTATATTCAAGCCTATTGGCGGACATATTATGTATAGAAAAGATGAGAATTTAAAAAATATATTCACTATATTCGACAAAAAAATTAAAGAATTAAAAAATGATAATAACTCATACTATTATAAAACCTTTGATAAATACTTTGAGCCCATTATAAGAGAAAAAATACCAAAATGGCTTATATACATTATTATTTTCGGAAGTATATTTATCTTAATAATTTTTGCCTTATTTTATTTATATTCTAATTTACTAAAAAAAGAAGTTGATAACAGAACTAAATTATTAAAAAAAGCTTTTAACAACTTAGAATATAAAATTAGCGAATTAAACGCATCAAAAAAATTAATAGAAGAAATAGTAAACCTTTCTCCTAACCCTATATATATTAAAAATATTGAACAAAATATTATTTTTGCTAATAATGCTTTCGCCAATTTAATAGGTATGAAAAAAGAAGATATTATAGGTAAATCTTTATTTGATTTATTTCATGAAAAAAATAAAAAATTAGTAGAAGATTCTATTATAGAAGATGTGGAAATTTTATCTTCTAAGAAAAAAGGATTTATAGATACATTTGAATTAAATTTAAATAATAAAATTATGTATTTCAAAGACTATAAATCTTCTATTTCCATTTCTGATAAAGAAAAAGGTCTTCTGGTTTTGTGGGTTGATGTAACTGAAATTATAAAACATCAAAAAATATTAGAAAATAAAAATTCGGAGTTAAAAATATTGAATGAAAAACTATTTAAGATAATTGATTTAATCTATTATCTTGGAAATAAAGATATTGATTTAGAAAAATATTTTGATTATTTACTAAAATTTGCCATAGAATTATCTGAAAATGCTGATCATGGAAGCATATCCATTTCAGATGGTGAAAATTGGAGATTCATTTCCGCTGTGGGACATGATATTAAAATATTAAAAAATCTTCCACTTAAAAGTAAATATATGATCCAAACAGGAGAAAAAATAAAATTTTTTAAATATGATGAATTGACTAGATTTAATAACGAACTTTTCGATAATGATATAATTAAACAAAAATTCTTCAATGCAATCAAACCTATAAATGAAATTATGATTGCTACAACAAAAATCCGTAAAGATAAGTTATTAAGTTTTGCTTTAGAAACCGCAGCTAATACTAATAAAACATTCAATGATTCTGATAAATTAATTTTTCAGGCATTTATAAATATAGCAAAAACTACTTTATCCTCAAAATTAGATATAGACCAGGTAAAAAATGCCTATTTAAATTTTGCAAATAAATTGGCGTTAATTGCAGAAGCACATGATGATATAACTGGGCAGCATATATATCGAGTAGGTGAATTGGCTTCTTTTATTGCAAAAAAACTAGGATTACCCAATGAAAAGATTTTAGAAATTCACGAATTTGCACCATTACATGATATTGGAAAAATTTTTATTCCTTTAGAAATTCTAAATAAAAAATCAAGACTAACCGATGAAGAATATGAAGTTATAAAAAAGCATACAATTTATGCAAAAAAATTATTAGGTGAAGACCGTTATTTTAATACTGCTTTAAAAATAGCACTATATCATCATGAAAAGTATAACGGTGGCGGATATCCATTTAATTTATCAGGTGATGAAATTCCTATTGAAGCACAAATTGTTTCTATTGTCGATATATATGATGCTCTTAGATCAAAAAGACCCTATAAAAACGCATTAACCCATGAAGTTACAATGAAAATAATTTTAGAAGGTGATGATAGAACTTCACCAAAAGATTTTAATCCAAAAATTTTGGAAATTTTAAATACCTATTCAACAAAAATAAAAGATATATATAATTCTTTTTGTGATTA
>NZ_FQUI01000042.1 GCF_900129175.1 Marinitoga hydrogenitolerans DSM 16785 | reverse complement strand
AAACGCTAAAAAGAGGGTGGTGTGTGGCTAATTTTGCTTTTTATAAAAAGTTAACATTTGATATTTTTCGCTATATTTCAGCGTTATCTCTTTTTTTAAAAAAAACAATTGTCAAAGTCAGGAGCAAATGGATTTTACTCCTTCCCTTGAAACAAAATAATTAATAAATTTTTTGTATTACCTTTAAATAATTTGTGTAATTTTATGCACGAACTAAAAAACTGCCAGATTCCTGGCAGTTTTAATTCTAGAATTACATTTGAGCTAATGCTTGTTCAGCAGCAACTGCAAGAGGATAAACAGTAGGAGCAGCTGTTAATAATGGGTGTGTCCCAATTTGCATTGTAAGAAGGTCTTTTACGTTTACTTCTTTTTGTATTGCTAAACTAATAATATTTATTATTTCTCCAACACTTTTTCCGCCAACAATTTGAGCACCTAATAGCAAACCGCATTCTTTTGAGAATATCAATTTCATTATAATTTTGGAAGCATCAGCAAACTTACCTGGGTGCCTATCAACAACCTCTGCTCTTCCTATAATGACATCAAAACCTTCTGCTTTAGCAACAGCTTCTGTTATGCCTGCGGCAGCAAAGGCTTTACTTCCAATCATTGTAGAATATGCATTTAATGATCCTTTATTTGTTCTTAATAATTTCAATTTATATAAATTAGAAGCAGCTATTCTTGCATCAAACACCGCTGCGGAAGCCAACATTAATCTTGAAGGTTTACCTGTAAAATAGTCCTTATGTTGAACACAATCACCAGCAGCATATACATCTTTTATAGAAGTTCTCATATAATCATCTGTCTCTATATAGCCCCATTCTGAAATTTTTATTCCTAATTTTTTTGCCAATTCAGTATTAGGTTTATAACCTGTTGCTAATATTACAACATCAGCAGGAATTTCTTCCCCGTTTTCTAAAATAACTTTTTCAACCTTATTATCTCCAACAATTTCTTTAACTTTAGTACTTAGAAGCACTTTTACATTATCGCCTTCAATTTCTTGTTTAGCAATTTCACCAAAGTCACTATCAAAGGAAGCTGGTAATAAGTAGTCCCTTGCTTCAATTAAGGTTACATTCTTTCCTGATTTTTTTATTTCATCAGCTACTTCAACGCCTATAAAACCTCCACCAATAATAATTACATTTTTTGCATTTTTGATCTTTTCATGAACATTACCTAAATACTTATAATTTTTCGGAATAGTCATTACATTTTCCAGATCGTGTCCAGGAATTGGAATAACAAAAGGCGTTGAACCTGTTGCAATAATTAATTTATCATACTCAAATTCTTTTCCGCCCTTTGTTAATATCCTCTTATTTTCAACATTCCCATCTATTACTTCGTCAATTAAAACATCAATATTGTTAGCTTTAAATTTTTCTTCTATTCCCATATAATCTTTCTCCACTGCACCCAATGTATGAAATATATAGGGTATACCACATGGAACCAATTCTTTCTCTAATTTTTTGATAACCAGAATTTTTTTATCTCTATACAACTTTCTTGATGTTATTGCTGCTATTAACCCTGCTGCACTTCCACCAATTACAATAATATCATACTTCATATAATCACCTCCAAAAAAGTTATAATATTCACATATAATTAAAAATTTCTTCTTTATTATATCATATAAACATTTATCTGTCAATTAAATATATATGTGATAAAAAAAGTCAAAAATTAATACCCTTTTATAACGTTTATAAAAGGGTGTTGTTATATTTCTAAGTATGCAATTCAATTTTAACCAAGAAATATAAGCTAATTATTATCATCGCGCTTACAAAAGGCATTACCAAATTAAAACCTAAATATTTAATTATTGTACCTATAATTAAAGGCAAGATAGCTGTGACTATATTTAACGCTCCAGATATACCAACATATAAAGCTCTATTTTCATGAGTACTAATTTCAATTAAAACGCCTTCAAAACTCATCTGTCTTGCACTCAATGTAAAACCTGATATCAAAAAAATTATAGAATATATATAAGGTGTTGTTTTACTTAAAAACAATGATAATATAGGAAGAACTATCCCCATAACCGAACAAAAAAACAATACGTGTTTATAACCTTTCTTATGCAGGATTTTTCCCCAGACAATACTTGCAAGAACTATTCCTATCATTTGCAATAATAAAAAATTTCCTATCATATTTTTTGCATCTGGAAATGAATTTTTTGCAAGCAAAATATAAAAAGGTATAATAATAAGGCCAAATCCAGTTAAATTACTAAAAATCACATAATTCAATAAATTTCTGTCCTTAGATAAAATTTCTGGTATATTTTTTACCACTTCTATAAAAGAAGGAAATTTCTTATTTGTATCAATTTCCTTTTCTTTTATCAACCAAAAACCTAAAGAAGCTATAAAAAGTGAAAATGATGCAATTAAAAACATATTCGAATAATTCTTAGGATAATTTAACGTGTTTAATATATATTTTGCCAGAAATGCACTTATCAAAGCAAAAAAGCTGCGGGATATCTGTCTATAACTCATAAATTTTCTTTGAATTTCTTTTGTTGGAATTGATTTTCCCAATAGATCAGTGTAACTCACTCCAGCAAAAACGCCACTAAATGAAAATATAGAAATAATTATAATTATTAATGCCAATAACATTTTATCAGGTATACTTGAAGTTAAAATCAAACCTATTGCTAATAACGAAAATATCCTGAGATAAATACCTGTTAACAAATATGGCTTTTTTCTTTTTTTTGAAACTAAAAAACTAGCAAAAAACAGTTGTGCCAATAAAGGTACTCCAACTGTTATAGCAGTAACTATTCCAAGCAATATTTCACCGCCGCCAGCCTTTAATATTAAAGAAGGTATAACTGTATTTATTTCTATAAAAGAACTGGCAATGGCTAAAAATATAGCGTGCCAGATGAAAGCATAAAAGTTTCTTTTTATATTCTCCATCTTTTTACCTCCGTTGGTTTGTTTTGCTAATTTTAAAATAATTATATCATAAAAGTGGACAAATAATTTTAAATGAGATATAATGATAATAGACGGTAGCAAAGGAGGGGGTAATTTATGTGGTTGATAATTTCTGATACACATGATAATATGTATAAAATGAAGGAAATAGAAAAAATTATTGAAAGAGAAAATATAACTGCGGTTTTTCATTGCGGTGATTTTGTAGCACCATTTGTTTTACCTTATATTTTAAAAGAAGGTATAGAATTTTATGGTGTTTTCGGAAATAACGATGGTGAAAAATTGTTGTTGAACGAAAAATCTGGCAAACGAATTTTACCAGGACCTCGAGAAATCAAAATAGATAATTATAACATATTGATGATGCATGAACCATATTCTCTAAACGCTGCAGAAAAAAGTGGTTTGTATGATTTTATATTCTTTGGACATACTCATGAAATTGTACATAGAAAAACCGAAAAAACTATTATTGTTAATCCTGGTGAAAGTTCTGGATGGTTAACAAATAGAGCAACTATAGCTTTAATAGACCCGCATGATAAAGAAGTTAATATTATGGAGATATAAAAGATAATAAAATATGTTTCTTAAAAAACGAAAAAAGGCTCCGTAATGGAGCCTTTGATTGTTTTGGAGCGGAAAACGGGATTCGAACCCGCGACCCCCTGCTTGGCAAGCAGGTGCTCTACCACTGAGCTATTTCCGCACATAGTATAAATTTGGTGCGCGAGGTGGGACTTGAACCCACACGGGTAAATCCCACTGGATTCTAAGTCCAGCGCGTCTGCCAATTCCGCCACTCGCGCGATGGCAGAGAAAAGATATAAAAAACTGGTGACCCGCCTGGGACTCGAACCCAGGGCCCCTTGATTAAAAGTCAAGTGCTCTACCGCCTGAGCTAGCGGGTCACGCTCAATCCGAGTATTATTATATATTATTTTTATTCATTTGTCAAGTTAAGAAAAGATTTTTTTATTTAAGAAATCAAAAACATTCTTTTTCTATATATTTAATCTAAAAACTAAATGATAAATTTGTAATTTATTATTAGTGATTATATCTAATTATTTCTAATTATAAAAAAATATAACTGAATATAGTTAGATAATAACGAAATTTGACTATATTAAAATCGATAAATTTTGTTATAATTTCAACTGAATATAAAATTATAGATAAAGAGGAGAGTGTTAAAATGAAAAAAATGGCATTATTGTTGTTGTTAATGATTTCTGTAATATCTTTCTCTAGTATTAACTGGGAAGATCAAGTTATTTATTTTGTAATGATCGATAGATTTGCCAACGGGGATTTTAGTAAAGATGTTTTAACTAAAAATGGAATAGAAGCTGGTTTTGAAAATTCTAAATATAATGGCGGGGATTTGAAAGGTATTATATCAAAACTGGACTATATAAAAAATCTTGGTGCTACTGCTATATGGATTACTCCACCAGTAGCAAATCAATGGTGGGATGGTTATGTAAATTATGGTGGATACCATGGATATTGGGCTAGAGATTTAAAAAAAATTGATGAACATTTTGGAGATGTTAAAATATATAAAAAATTTGTTGAAGAGGCACATAAAAGAGGATTATATGTTATCCAAGATATAGTAACAAATCATATGGGCAATTTCTTTTTATATAAAAATGGCAAATATTTCTTAAATGATAAAAGTGTTCCAACAAATAAGCCAACTCAATACCCTTTTAATATGAATAATTATAATGATCCAGAACAAAGGAGAATGAACATATATCATTTTCCAACAGAAATTAAAAATCCTGATAAGCAAAACACTGAATTTGCAAATTTAGATGATTTAAACACAGAAAATCCTATAGTGATAGAAGCGTTAAAAGATTCATATAATTTTTGGATAAAAGAAGTTGGGATAGATGGTTTCAGAATAGATACTGCTATATATGTTCCTCATGAATTCTGGAAAAAATTTTTAAATGATAAAGATGGAATATATTCTACAGCTAAAAAACAAGGAAAAGATAATTTCATTGTGTTTGGAGAAGCATGGATAACTCCTTCACCATTTGATAATATAGGAGAAAAAACGTTAAAAGAATATTTTGATGATGGATATAATTCTATGCTCGACTTTCCATTATTAACAGATATAAAACGTGTTTTTAAAGAAGGGAAACCTACTTCATATCTTGCTTTTAGATTAAAAGAAAGACAACAATATTATGATTCAAAAAGATTGGTAACTTTTGTTGATAATCACGATATGGATAGATTTTTAAAAGGTGCGACTAAAAACGATTTAAAACAAGCTTTAACCTTAATTTTTACAATACCAGGTATTCCAACGATATATTATGGAACAGAGCAGGGATTTGAAGAAACTAGAGCAACTATGTTTAAAGAAGGATTTGCGTCAAAAGGGGTTGATCATTTTGATGAAAATAATGATTTATATAAATTTATACAGAGATTAACTAAATTAAGAAAAGAAAATGCAGTTTTTAGATATGGAAAAGTTGATGTTGTATTTGCTGATGAAATAGGTCCTGGAGTATTAGCATACACAATAAGTAATAATAATGATAAGTATTTGGTCATGATAAATACAAATGCTAAAAGAAAATATGCAACTGGTATAGATCTTGGATTAAAAAAAGGTATTGTTTTAAAGAATATATTTGCTTTAAATATGTTAGGAAAAGATATTGTATATAAAGGTACATTGAATACTCTGATGAATGGAAAAGCTGTTGCAATTTATAGAATAACAGATGAAATAAAATCAGTAAAAAAGAAAGATACCAATGTGAGAATAATAAATATAGAATCTGGATCAAGTTATAAAACAGATTTTGTTATTAAAGGTATAGCAAATAATGCTAAGAGTATAAAGTTAATAATTGATGGCGAAGAAAAGGAATATGCAACATTGAATTTAAATAAAAGAGAAAATGAAAAATGGCAAATTCCTGTAAAAATATCGGAATTTACACCTGGAAAACATAAAATCTTTGTAAAAGCCTATGGAAAAATACCTATTATTAATGCTTATTCTAAAACATATGAAATAAATATAGATATTCCTTCGAAAGATTTAGCATATGTAGAAGATAAGTTAGAAGATGATTTTGGGCCATTTGGAACATATAAATATCCATTAGATACCACATTTAAAAATCAGGCTGATATTAAAGCTGTTAAAATACAACAAATAGGTAAACAATTGAAAGTAGACTTGATAATGAAAGAAGTTACTGATAGTTGGTCTCCTGCAAATGGTTTTGATCATGTGACATTTCAAATTTTCTTTGATAATCCCGATAAAGAAGGTATTAAAGTTTTACCTCAGCAAAATGCCAAAATGCCTGATAATTTGGATTGGGATTATGAATTATATTTAACTGGTTGGATTGTTTCTGTTCATAGTTCTGAGGGTGCAAATAAAGATACTATGGGAAAACCGATTACGCCTGTTCCAACAATAAAGGTTAATAAACAATTAGCAACAATCAGTTTTACTATTCCTTTATCAGTTTTAGAAACAGATAATTTAAGTGGGTGGAAGATTTATATCACTACATATGATTATGATGGTATAGAATCAGTTTTAAGACCTTTAACTCCAGAAGGTGGTCAATGGGCATTTGGTGGAGGACAACCAACAGATCCGAAAATCATGGATGATATATTAATAAAAATAAACTAAACTATTATTACGTAGATAAAACACAATATATAGAAGAGTTAAAATTATTAAATGAAACAATGATAATCTTTATAATTATCTTTAATTAATAATTATTTTTTATAAATAACAAAAACCAGGTATTGGCCTGGTTTTTGTTTTTTTATATTTTTCAGCATAATATCAAAGTACATTCAAAGATTAAAAATGAAAAATCTTAATGTATTTGTAATATAAAAAAGTTATTATATGACTATAAGGTCATATGACTTTTAGGTCATAAGGAGGAGATTAAATGCCTAAAAAAACATTT
The DNA here is from genome assembly GCF_900129175.1 of Marinitoga hydrogenitolerans DSM 16785. NCBI lineage: Bacteria > Thermotogati > Thermotogota > Thermotogae > Petrotogales > Petrotogaceae > Marinitoga > Marinitoga hydrogenitolerans. The sequence goes on along the minus strand of NZ_FQUI01000042.1, from coordinate 12,175 downwards.
TTTAATCTACCAGAGAAAAAACGTAAGAGAATTATAGATGCTGCGATAAAAGAATTTAGTATTTACTCTTTTTCAAAATCAAGCGTAAATAGAATAGTAAAAAATTCTAAAATTTCTAAAGGGAGCTTTTATCAATATTTTGAAAATAAAAAAGATCTATATAAATATATTATCGATTTAATTGCAGAGACAAAATTAAAATACTTGAATGATATTATCAATAAAAATATCGACAAAATAGATATTTTTTCTTTAATGAAAAATATGACTGATGTTTCGTTAAAATTTATAAAAGATTTTCCAGAATTTGCCCAAATTGGCTATTTATTTTTAAATGAAGATGAGCAATTTATAGAGGAAATCACTGGAAACTTAAATAATAAAGGAGAAAAAATGATTTTTTCTTTATTAAAACAAGCACAAGAAAAAGGAGAAATTTATGAAAATATTGATCTTAAATTTACATCATTTCTTATATTAAATTTAAATAATTCTATATTAGAGTATATAAAAAAACATAAAACAGATCTATCCTGGGATGAAATGGCTGATTTATCCAATCAAATAATATTTATTTTTGAAAACGGAATTAAAAAAAAGGAGGGGAATTATGATAAAAATAAGTAATTTGAAAAAATATTATGGCAAACACAAAGGTATCGAAAATGTTTCATTTGAAATTAAAGAAGGAGAAATTTTAGGATTAATTGGACCAAATGGGGCAGGGAAAACAACAACAATTAGAGTTTTAACAGGATTTTTAAAGCCAGATGAGGGAGAAGCTTTAATTGATGATAAAAAAATGCCATATGAAATTGATTTTATAAAAGAAGATATAGGATATATTCCAGGAGAGGTAAATTTTTATGGTGATATGAAAATAAATGAATTTTTATCTTTTAATCGATCATTTTATAAAAACATTGATTTAGAATATGAGAAAGAAATTATCGAATTGTTAGGTATAGAGGTTAATAAAAAGTTTAAAGCTCTATCTCTTGGAAATAAGAAAAAAATAGCAATTTTACAGGCTTTGGTTCATAAACCGAAATATTTAATATTGGATGAACCTACAAATGGGTTAGATCCATTAGTTCAACAAAAATTTTATAAATTAATAAAGAAACATAAAGAAAATGGAGCTGTTATTTTATTTTCTTCACATGTTTTATCTGAAGTTGAAAAATTATGTGATAGTTTTGCAATGATAAAAGATGGAAATATTGTAAAATCTGGAACAATAGAAGGTTTAAAAGATATCTCAAAAAAGATTGTTATAATATATGGTTTGAAATTAATAGATGATTTAAAGAAATATAAGTATAAAAATAATGAAAATGGAATATATACTTTTGAAGTAAAAAGTATTGAACTCAAAAATTTTTTGAATGTTTTAGTAAAAACAGATTTTAAGGATATAGAAATTAAAAATCCAGCATTAGAAGATATCTTCTTAGAATTATATAAGTAGGGTGTGAGATTATGACATTAATAAAGAAAGAATTTAAATTTAATTTTAAAAATTTATTTATATGGATTATAGTTATCACATTATTTAATATGTTATATGCATCTTTAACAGATTTTATGATAGAAAAATTGGAGTTTTTTGTAAAATTCCTTGAGAGAATGCCAAAACAATTTTTAAGTGCATTTAATATGGATGTTCAAATATTATCAAAACCCGAAGGGCTCATAGGGTCTGAAGGTATGACTTTTATGTTTATATTTTTTGGATTATACGCATCCATGTTGGCAAGTAAAATGTTTGCGGGAGAATTTGATAATAAAACTATTGAGTATTTATTAATAAAACCATATTCCAGGTCAAAAATTTATATTAATAAGATATTTGTTATTTTTATAGATATTGTATTATTGGCATTAGTTTTTTATGGTTCGATAGTTATGTTTTTTTTGATGTATGTTGATCAGGATTATAGTAATTTAGTATTGTTTGGTTTCTTCCTATACTTATTAACAACAGAGATTTTTTTCGCATCTATTAGTGTGTTGATTTCGTTATTTTTTCAAAAAAGAAAATTAACCAATTCAATAACACTTGGACTGCTATTTTTTATGTATTTTGGGGTTACTGTAACGGAGGGCGTAAAAAATACAGAATTTTTAAGAAGGATAAGCGTATTTTATTATATGCCGATTAGGGACATAGTTCTTAATCAAAAAATATATTATTTTAATATTTTTATGATAATTATTTTGTCATTATTAATTGTCTCTATTGCTCGAAAGATCTTTGAGAAAAAAGATATTATTATTTAGGGAGATGAAAAAATGTTATTAAAAAAGGAGCTAAAATTTAATTATAAAAGCTTTTTAATATGGTCAATGATTCTATTGATGTTTTCCTGGTTAGTAGCACCATTTATTGATGGAATAATGAAAGATGCAGATATGTTAACAGATTTTATTAACTCAATGCCAAAGTTTATTCTTAAAGTTTTTAATATAGATGAGTCATTTATTACACCAGAAGGTTTTTTTAGTGCAAAGGTTATGATTATGGCTGAAATATTTGCAGCAATATTTGCGATTTTATTGGCATCAAATGTTTTTGTAAATGAATATGAGACTAAAACAATAGAATATATTTTAACTAAACCAATAACAAGGAATCAAATTTTTCTGAAAAAAGCTTTTGCTGTGTTTATTTATTATACAATATTTGCAGCAATTTTTTGTGTAAGTATTTTATTGCTTTTTAATATTTATGTTAATTATGAATATAATGCAACGATTTTAGCCGGATTTGCGCTTTATTTATTTGTAATTGAAATATTTTTTGGAGCATTAACCATTTTATTATCTGTTATTTTTCAAAACTCTTTTAATACAATTTCTATTTCAATGGGAGTTTTTTTAATTATGTACGTAGGTGATATGTTTGGTACAGTAGTTGAAAAGTGGGAATGGATCAGATATATTACTATATTTAAATATATTCCGCTTGGAGATACAGTAAAATATTCTAAGGTTTATGTAAAGAATTCTATAATAATAATTTTACTAGGATTTTTAATAACTTATATCGCAAGTCAGATATTTAAAAAAGAAGATATTTTGATCTAAGTAGCATATTTGTTTATTTTTTGTGATATAATAATCATATATTAAAAAAATAGTAATAAAATTTCGGAGGGTAAAATTATGAAAAAAATAGTAGTACTACTGTTTGTTTTTTTGAGTGTAATAAGTTTTGCTATAAAATCAGATATTGTTCCGCAGCATGAAGAGGGTTTTTTTGTAAATTTTGAGAACATTGGCTTTTCATTCTCTAATGTTGAAATATCAACTGCACCATTATTGAATATTTTAGGTATATATAATTTAAGATTTAGATACTATCTGCAGGAAAATATTCTTGTATCTCTTAATGGTGGTGTGATTGATCCGTTCGTATTTCCTTCATATTTTGGAGAGCCCAGGCCTACAGGGGGATATTTATATATATATTATTTGAATACATATAATCATAATAATTTTAACTTTGATAATTTTTCTCTAAAAACTCATATTCAACCATCTCTGTATGGAGTTATGATGCATATTAATAAATTGGATAGTGAACCTTTTGACATGGGAGTAAATGCTATAACAATTAAGGGCTTTTCCCAATTGGGATATTATTTAACAGATAATTTAGAGTTGTTTGGAGGTGTTGAGGGAGGATATTTGCTTTCATTTAATGTAAATCCAGATCCTAATGATCCTGATTTCAATCAAGTTATAAGAAAGGCAAAAGAGGAATCTCTTTATTCTATTGGGCGTGGAGGTATAAGATTTTATTCAGGAGATGTATTTGGAGTTGAATTAGGATATAGAATAACATTAGTTGATGGATTTTTGAAAATTTTACAAGGTTATACTGCAACAGATTACATATATAATTCATTTAATTTAGTATCTATATATACATCTCTATTAAATGAGGACGATCCATTTAAAGATATTAATATTCCATTTATAACAACTGATTATTATTTATCTTTTACTGTAAAATTTTAACTTTTGAAAGGATGTGAAAATTATGAAAAAAATATTTGTTATTATTTTAATGTTTATAAGTTTTTTAGGATTCTCGTTGCCGATTTTGAATCCTTCACCAGATGTGGTTAATGAAGGGACTGTACAAGTAGTAATGGTTTCATCAGGTAGTTATGGACTTCGCTATGGTCTTTTTGGAATTATGGAAGTTGGATATTCTTCTGTAGAAGGTGATGGATATTTAAAAATAGGATTTGAAAATCTTTTAGGAGTTCCATTAAAAGTGGCAACAACTTATGGATATCTATTTGATGGTACAGGATTTGTAGTAAATGGAATTTTGGGGTATGAAGGAGAAAAAGTAAAAGTCTCAGGAGGGATGATGTTTAGTAAATCTCAAGAATATTCAGCAGATTCAATTGATCTTGTTGATTTATACGAATTAAATCCATTTGTTTCATTAAACGTTAAAATAGATAATATTTCAAATGTAAATATAGAAGCGAATTTTCCTGTTTACACAAGCAATTCTTCTGCTTCAAGAAGTATTCCTTCTTTAAGTTTATATGCAACGCAAAAATATGATAATGTCTTTTTTTATAAATATGCAGCCATATATGGAGGAATAAAATATGATTTTGCAACTGTAAAAATATTATTTGGTGTTTCTGGTGAAATTGAACTAATAAAAAATCCGGAAAATTAAGATATAAAAATTAAAAAAAGGGGGCTTTTGCCCCTTTTTTTAATCTAATGATCTCATTGCTTCATTAGGTGAAAGTTTTGATGCAGCTTTTGATGGTAAGTATATGAATATAACAGAAACAAAATAAAAAACTAATGACATTAATACTAAATTGTTATAGGGAATTTTAAATGTAGCCCCACTATCTGAAAAGAGCTTTAGAAAGATTAAATAACTAGTAAATGTTCCTGAGAATAATCCAATTAATATGCCTAATAATATTACTATTGTTGATTCTATAAAGAAGGATAAAAATATCATATTTTTTGTAAATCCTATGGCTTTTAACATACCAATAACTCTTCGTCTCTCATTAACAGCTTTCATCATTGTGATAGCTATACCAATTATTCCGATCATTAATCCGAAATATAAAAATGAATTGAATATACTTATCATACCTTGCGAGGCTTTTAACCCTAAATCAATCAAATCATCTGCAAAAATATAAAATTGATTTTTCTTTTTTAAATAATCGATAATTTGTGATTTGTATTCTGGATATATAGAAAAAAAGTATCCATGAATAGCCGATTTTATATATTTTTCAATATTTTGATTATTTATACTTATAACAGGTCCCATTGCTAAAGATTCGCTAAGTTTTGAAGTAACAGCAATTATCTTATATGTAATAGTTCCCATTATAGTATCACTCTGACTTGGTCCAAATGTTTGATTTGGAATGTATGCTGTGTATGTTTTGCCAAGTTCAAAATTATAACCAAATTTTGGGTCGGTTAACCTTTCAGGGATTATAGCAAAATTTGGATTATTAAAAGCTTTTAGCCATATTTCTTTATCTGATAGGTCCTTGAATTCATCAATAACTTTTTCGATTTTTATTTTGTTTTTTGTAAAAAATTCTTTTGATCCAAAAACAATACCATAATGTTCATTGTTTTTACTATTGGCAACCAGAAAATAAAATTCTCCAACATTTTTAATTCCATCAACCTTTTTCAATTCTTCTTTAGAAACTTTAATAGGGAATATATTTGTAGGCATCTCTACAACCACTCCATCAAATCCAGCAAATAAAGAATCACGAGAGCTTTTTAGTTGTAATTGATGGATATATGGCAAAATAGTTAATATTACTATTATAAATATAACCATTCCATATAATGTAATAATTGAGCCTGTTCTTTTTCGATTTCTCATAGGATAAGAGAAAGCTATCTTTAGAATAGGAACGAATTTTCCTTTTAACTTAATAATATTCAATAAAAAAACTTCTATAAATTTTAAATTAAAAGTTATTAACATAATTGTGGAAAGGAGAATTAAAAAACTTTTTATTCCCAAAAGAACAAAGTTGTCAATTTTTATTAATAATGCAATAATAAATACTATAATAGTAAAACTATTTTCTATATAGTATTTATACTTTTCAAAAGAATTTTTCTTTTTTTCTTCTTCTAAATCTTTTATAGCATTTACAATATTTAATTTTCCTATTGAATATGAATACCAAAATGTTATGGAAAGGGGTAATAAAAGTCCAACGGCAATACCTATTAATATAGAATTTGAAGATATATAGAATGAATTAATCAATGGAATTTCTCCAATAATATTTTCAAAAGATGATAGTGATTTAAATAATGTGGTTACTTTAGAAAAAGTAAATCGTGCAATTAGCACCCCGGTTCCAATCCCAAAAGGAACAGAAAACAGAGTATAAAAAATACTTTCATAAAATATAACATTTCTGATATCTTTTCTTTTAAAGCCAATTGCCCTCAAAACACCCAATTCTTTTTTCCTTTCACTTACCAACATGGAATACATATTTATTATTAAAACTCCACCAGAAATCATTGAAAATAGACTTAAAGCAAGAAAGATATAGGAAATTCCTCCTCTATCTACGGCTTTTATTTGATTCTCTTTTACAGGAATGAATTCTCCGGGGATATTCATTTCATTATAAATAGTTTTAATTTTATTGGTAAGAGAGTTTCCTTTAATATAATCACCTTTATTAGAAATTAAAATTTGATAGTAATTATTTTTAGGGATTTTTTCAATGGTTCTTCCAGCATTTAATGTGATAAATATTGTACCAACGCCATTGTTTGCGTCAAGACCTCTATAATTTAAAAGTCCTTTTGAATCAACTATTTTTACTATTGTAAATCTTTTTGGGAAAAGTATATTAATAGGGGAAGCGCCTGTTATTATTTCAATTTCATCTCCAGATTTAATATTTAATTTATCAGCTAATCTTTTAGTTATAATTGCTTCATTGTCCTTTAATTTTAAAAATTCCTCAGGTAAACTTATTTTATTTTCTCCAAAATCTAATATTAAATGATAATCCATTCCTACTATACTTGCCTGAGAAATTTCTGAAACTTTTAAACCTCTAATATTTCCTTTTTTTGTTACTGGGTATAATTTAAAGAATATAGGAATAACACCATCGATTAAGTCTTTTTCTTTTAATTCATTAATAAAAGGTTCAATTTTTGAATAGTTTATACTTATTTTGGAATTTATAACTTCATCAATTTCTCCAAAGTATAAATCAACACTTTTATATATATAATTTTTAAAAGAATCATTCATTCCTAAAGAGCCAATAATAAAAGTTGTACCAATCATAGAGCCTAATACCATTAAAAAAGATTCTCTTTTAATCCTAAAAATATTTCTAAAAGCTATTTTTAAAACATGAGAATGAAAAGAAGCTCGTATAAAAAAATAACTTAAAGATAATAAAGCAATTAATAAAATTATCCATGTTAACATAATATCACCTCAATTAATTTTGTTCAAATAAAAGGCCACTATCCATTTTTAATATTCTTTGGGTATATTCGGTGATTCTTGGATCATGAGTAACAATCACAAATGTTTGATTATTTTTTTCGTTTAATTCTTTTATTAAATTCATAATATTCATTCCAGTTTTGGTATCTAAAGCGCCAGTTGGTTCATCGGCCCAAACTATTTTTGGTTTTGTAACAAGAGCTCTGGCAATTGCTACTCTTTGAGCTTCTCCGCCACTTAGCATATTTGGGAAATTTTTCATTCTATCTTTTAATCCTACTTCGATCAATATGTTTTCGGCGATTTTTCGTGCTTTTTTTTCATTATACCCTAATATTAATAGAGGTAATTCTACATTTTCAACAGCATTTAATACTGGGATTAAATTGAAAAACTGAAAAATAAATCCCATATTTTTTGCCCTAAAAGTTGTTAATTCATCATCTTTTAATGTCGTAATATCAACGTTATTAATAATTATTTTTCCTTCAGTAGGTTTGTCAATACCTGATAAACAATTTAAAAGGGTTGATTTACCAGAACCGGATGGCCCCAAAATTGAAACCATTTCACCATCTTTTATTTCTAAATTTATCCCTTTTAAAGCGGGAACTTCTATTCCCTCATTTTTATAAATTTTCTTTAAATTAATAGTTTTTATCATCGTCTCACCTCCAGAGATTTAAATGTTTAAAAAATATTCATTTGTCATTATAATTATACACCAGAACATACGCTTTGTGTAAAAAAACAAAAAAAGAGAAGACATGAGTCTTCTCTTAAAAAATAAAATTATTAATGTTTATTATAATTTTAATTCATCTAATCCTTTTTCAATAATTTCTTTTGTGTCTCGTGCAATCATTAATTCTTCATTTGTTGGAATAACCATAGCAGTAACTTTTGAATCAGCAGTAGAAATTATTTTTTCTTCACCTCTAATATTATTAGCTTCTTTATCTATGGTAATTCCTAAATATCCAAGATAATTTTCAATTATTTCTTCTCTCATTATCGGAGAATTTTCTCCCACACCTGCGGTGAATACAATAGCATCAACACCGTTCATCGCAGCAGTATATGCGCCAATATATTTTGCAATTCTATATTCATAAATATCGAAAGCTAATCTACATACAGGATCCCCTTCAATAGCATTATCTTCAATATCCCTCATGTCACTACTAAAACCTTTTGTTAAACCTAAAACTCCACTTTTTTTATTTAATATATTAACAACTTCTTTTGCGGATAAGCCTTCTTCTTTTTCTAAAAATTCAACAATTGCAGGGTCAATATCCCCACTTCTTGTACCCATTACTAATCCTTCAAGAGGAGTGAAACCCATTGATGTATCTACAGAAACCCCGTTTTTAACAGCAGCTACAGAAGCGCCATTACCAACATGAACAGTAATAATTTTTAATTCATCATAAGGTTTTCCTAAAATTTCAGCAGCTCTTTTTGAAACATATCTATGACTTGTGCCATGGAAGCCATATCTTCTAATCTTATATTTCTCATAGTATTCGTATGGAAGAGCATACAAATAAGCTTTTGTAGGCATTTTTTGATGGAATGCTGTATCAAAAACACCAACTTGAGGAATACCAGGTAATAATTTCATAGCTGATTTAATACCCATTATATTTGCTGGATTATGTAAAGGAGCTAAGAAAGATAATGCTTCTATTGTTTTTAACACTTCATCAATAATCTTTACAGATGAAGCAAATCTTTCTCCACCATGGACAATTCTATGTCCTACAGCATCTATTTCTTTTAAATCTTTTAAAACACCATATTTTTCATCTGTTAATAAGTCTAAAACAAGTTTTAATCCAACTTCATGATTTGGAATATCATGTTCTAAAATATGTTTTTCACCATTTACTCTATGAACAATTCTCGAACCATCAATGCCGATCCTTTCAACTAATCCCTTCGATAACACATTTTCATTTGTCATGTCTAATAGTTGATATTTGATAGAAGAACTACCAGAGTTAATAACAAGTACCTTCATTTTTATTCCTCCCTTTGGAATTTTTATCATATTCATTATATCAAATAAATTTTTAAAATACAAAACAAGTTATTTTTGTTTATATTAATTCATAATTGATAATTTATTATTTTCTCCCATTTTTATAAAAATTCAAGTTAAAAATCACACATAATAAACAGGAAAAAATTTTCGTGAAAAAATTTTCATATTATATAATCTAAAGAGATTTTAATATCTAATCTGAAATAAATACTTATATACGTCCAGAAGTTACTGATATCAGAGTTGTTTTATTTAGTAAAAAAATTTAAAATAAAATTGAAGCTATTTTATTTGAGGAGGGTGCTGGCATGAGTTTATTTGAAAATGCATTAAAACAATTTAATAAAGCATGTAAAGTAATGGATTTGGATCCGAATTTGCAAGCAGTACTTTCAATGCCAAAGAGAGAGTTAACAGTTAATTTCCCAGTTAAAATGGATGATGGTTCAATAAGAGTATTTACAGGACACAGAGTTCAACATAATATCGCCAGAGGACCTGCAAAAGGTGGGATTAGATACCACCAAGATGTTACATTAGATGAAGTTAGAGCTTTAGCTTTTTGGATGACATGGAAATCTGCAGTAGTTGATATTCCATATGGTGGAGGTAAAGGTGGGGTTACAGTTAACCCTAAAGAATTATCCGATGGAGAATTAGAAAGATTATCAAGGAGATTTTTCTCAGAGATACAGGTTATTATAGGAGAAGATAGAGATATTCCCGCTCCGGATGTTAATACAAATGCACAAATAATGGCATGGTATATGGATACATATTCAATGAATGTTGGTCATTCAGTACTTGGTATTGTTACAGGAAAACCTTTAGATATTGGAGGTTCTAAAGGAAGAACTGAAGCAACAGGAAGAGGAGTTAGAGTTTGTGTTGAAGAAGCTACAGAATATCTAAGAGATAAAGGAGTATTTACAAAACCAAATGATAAATTAACAGTTGCAATTCATGGTTTTGGTAATGTTGGTTCATATGCTGCATTATTAACAGCTGAGGAAGTGGGTATGAAAGTTGTAGCATTCTCCGATAGTTCAACAGGTGTATATAAAGAAGATGGATTCACACCAGATGAAATAAAAGATATTATGGATTATATTTCAGCAAGAAAAACAAGATTAATTGATTATGATGGAGAAGTTCAATTCAAAAAAATTACAAATGATGAATTATTTGAATTAGATGTAGATATTTTAATTCCTGCAGCTATTGAAAATGTTATTACTGAGAAAAACGCTAATAATGTAAAAGCAAAATTAATTGTTGAAGGTGCTAATGGACCTATTACACCAGAAGCAGATGAAATTTTAAATGAAAAAGGTGTTTTAATAGTTCCTGATTTCTTAGCAAATTCTGGTGGAGTTACAGTTTCTTATTTTGAATGGGTACAGGGATTACAATATTATTTCTGGGAATTAGATGATGTAAGAAATGCTTTACACAGAAAAATGAAAGAAGCATTCTGGTCAACAATTAAAACAATGGAAAAATATAATACAGATATGAGATCAGCAGCTTATGTAATTGCTATTGAAAGAGTTGCGACAGCTACAAGGTTAAGAGGAATTTATCCATGATCAATTGAATAAAAATATACGGCAGGGCTTAAGCCCTGCTTTTGTTATTTTTTGGTATAATTAAAATGAAAACATTTTATGGGGGAATAGCAATGAATATAAAAATGATAAAAGAAATATTTGAAGACAAGAAAGCAAGGTTTGCAAAAGATTTCAAAGAATTTTCTGTGGTTGTTCCGCTAGTTGAGAGAAATGAAGAAATAAATATATTATTTGAAATTAGATCCCATAATTTAAGTCAGCCAGGTGAGGTTAGTTTTCCAGGTGGAGGCATTGAAAAAAATGAAAAACCATATATGGCAGGTTTAAGAGAATTAAATGAAGAAATTGGAATTGATATAAAAAAAGTTGAAAAAATTGCTGAATTAGATTATTTTGCAACACCTTTTAATTTTGTTATTTATCCTTTTTTAGTTTTAATAAAAAATTTTGAAAAAGAAGATTTAAATATAAATAAGAATGAAGTTGAAAAAGTGTTTTTTGTTCCATTAGATTTTTTTTTGAAAAAAGCACCTTTAAAATATAAAATTAATGTGAAAATGGATATTCCAGAAGATTATCCATTTCATTTGATTCCAAATGGTAAGAATTATAATTGGAGAAAGGGATATTATAAAACATATTTTTATATATATAAAGATAAAGTTATTTGGGGATTAACAGCGAGAATTATTGAGGATTTTGTAAATATAATAAGAAATTCCCGTCTATACTAATATATAGACGGGAATTTTACTCCTGACTTTGACAGTTGTTTTTTTTAGAAAAAGAGATAACGCTGAAATATAGCGAAAAATATCGATTGTTAACTTTTTATTAAAAGCAAAAGTGTCACCACACCCCCTAAATTTTATATTTTTCTTTAAATTCATTATAAGGTGTTATTATTTTTGGCAATGGGATATTTAATACTTTTAATATCTTTTGTCCTAACTTATTTATTTTTGTTCGGACTATTAAATGTTGTTTTGCTGTTTTAAATTCTATGTATTCCATATTTTTCAAAGC
>NZ_FQUI01000041.1 GCF_900129175.1 Marinitoga hydrogenitolerans DSM 16785 | reverse complement strand
AAAGGTAATAAATATCTTAGAACTTATTTGATTTTAGCTGCTAATTCTCTTAGATATCATAATCCTATTTTCAAAGAATATTACTGGAAAAAGTTTAATGAATCTAATTCTCATCGTCATATGAGAGCTCTTGTATTAAGCGGTAGAAAACTTGTCAATCTTATTTTTTATTTACTTAAAAACAATGTACCTTATATTCCCATGAAATAATTTTTACTCATCTTTGTTTTATTATTTATTTTCTTTTATTTTTGAATTTCAATATTCTCAAACTATTAGCTTCTTTTATAGCTAATTATTTCCTTTTTGCTCTTTTTTACTGATTTGACTCCCTACCGGAAATCTTAAATTCAAAAAAATAAATAAAAAATATATTAATATTATATCTCATATTTAATTATAAGTCAACTTTTAATTTCAAATATATTTTTATAAAAAACAAAATAAAATAGATAGCAGAAGTTATCTCAAGGTAAATCAATTATTAATAAATATAAACTTTCTATTCTGTTATTATCTTTAATGTTTTCAAAAATTTTATAATTATCAATATGTTCAAAATCATTACCATCATGATAAACTAATTTCCATTCTTCAGGATATGCATAATTCCCACTTTCATACCTTTTTATGTTTTCCTTTAAGGTATTTAAAATATAATCATCTTCAGGGACTTTCCCTTCAAAACGTTTTATCATATTTTCTGAGGCTTCTTTTAAACCTTCATACATTGATATTAAATCGTTTATTGTATCTTCAAATAACTTTTTTTCTTCTAAATAATTTATACATGAGGATACATTATGTTCTCCATATCTTTTTGCATATTTTGAAGCAAGTTCATAAGCTTGTTTAGTACTATCAGCAACGAGAATTAATCCATACGTGTACATAAAACTCCTCCTTTACATTTCTATTTAATTTATCTTCATATAATAAAAGCGGGGGTATCCCCGCTTTTATTATATCATAACCATTCTCTTTCAAAATATTCTGTATGTAATAAATGATGAGCTTTTTCGCTATTAGGTTTTCCAAGAAATTCCTCATAAATCTTTTTGATTGAAGGATTTTCATGTGATTTTCTAATAGGTTTATTCCTATCAATCTTATTAATTGCTTCTGTTCTTCTCTTTATTATATTAAAATCTCCGTGATGATAAGGTTGTCCTCCACCACCAACACAACCTCCAGGACATGCCATAACTTCAATCATATGAACTTCTGTTTTTCCTTCTCTGATATCTTCTAAAAGTTTTCTAACATTGCCTAAACCGTGAGCCACACCAACTTTAACCTTTGTTCCTTTAATGCCAACTTCAGCTATTCTAACACCTTCATAACCTCTTACAGCTTCAAATTCAACATTTCCTAATTCTTCACCAGTAATCCATTCGTATGCTGTTCTTAAAGCAGCTTCTGCAACACCACCTGTTCTACCAAAAATATCAGCAGCACCAGTTGATTCACCTAAAGGATTATCGTACTCTTCTTCTGGTAAATTCTGGAAATTAATTCCAGATTCTCTAATCATATCAGCCAATTCTCTTGTTGTAATTACATAATCGACATCCTGATATCCAGAACCTCTTAATTCTTCTCTGTTTGCTTCATATTTTTTAGCTAAACATGGCATGATTGAAACAACAACAATGTCTTTAGGATCTATACCAGCTTTTTGGGCATAATAAGTTTTTGCAACAGCACCAAACATTTGCTGAGGCGATTTTGCTGAAGATGGCATTTCTAATAATTCTGGGAATTGATGTTCTAAAAATTTAACCCATCCAGGACAACAACTCGTTAACATTGGTAAATAACCACCATTTTCTAATCTTTCTTTAAATTCATAAGCTTCTTCCATAATAGTCAAATCTGCTGCAAAATTAGTATCGAATATTTTGTCAAATCCTAAAACTCTTAAAGCAGAAACCAATTTTCCAGTCGAAATAGTTCCAGGTTCGTAACCGAATTCTTCCCCAATAGCTACTCTTACTGCAGGAGCAGTTTGAACAACAACATGTTTTTTAGGATCTTCAATTACATCCCAAACTTGATCAATATATGATCTTTCTACTAATGCTCCTGTTGGACATACTGCAACACATTGTCCACAGAATGTACATGCGGTGCTTTCTAATGACCAATCAAAGGTTGGTTTAACTACTGCATCAAACCCTCTATCTACAGCAGATAATACACCTACAGTTTGAAATTCATTACACATTGTTTCACATCTTCTACACATAACACATTTATTTGGATCTCTAATTATTGCCGCAGAAATATCCTTTTTATGTAAAGACATTTTTCCAAAATATGGATTATTATGAATATTTAATTCAGCTGCTAAATCCTGTAATTCACACTCTCCATTTTTAGGACATTTCAAACAATCTTGTGGATGATCTGATAATAATAATTGAACAGCGGTTCTTCTCGCATGAATTGCCCTTCTTGAATGTGTTTTTACAACTAATCCTTCTGCAACAGGTGTAGCACAGGCTGGAGCTAAATTTCTTCTTCCTTCAATTTCCACCATACAGACTCTACAAGAAGCTGGTCTATTTTCAATACCAATATCTTCTAACTTCATATAACATAATGTTGGAACATATCCACCTATAGATTTAACTGCATCTAAAACTGTGTAATTTTCAGGTACTTCAACTTCTTTACAATTTATAGTAATTTTTGGCATATTTTTTCCTCCTTCCTATATCTTTTCTATGGCGCCAAATCTACATGTTGCATAACAAGCGCCACATTTGATACATTTTTCTTGATCAATTTCATGAGGATTCTTTATAGAACCACTTATTGCTTCTACAGGACAAACTCTCGCACAAGCTGTACATCCCACACATTTTTCCTTGTCTATTACATATGTAATTAAGTTTTTACATACACCAGCAGGACATGTTTTATCTAATACATGTGCTTCATATTCATCTCTAAAATAATGTAAAGTTGATAATATAGGATTAGGTGATGTTTGTCCTAAACCACATAATGCGGAATCTTTGATTGTTTTTCCTAAAATTTCCATTCTTTCCAAATCTTCTATTACTGATCTTCCAGAAGTAATTTTATCTAATATTTCTAATAATCTAACATTTCCAATTCTACATGGAGTACATTTCCCACATGATTCTTCTACAGAGAATTGTAAATAAAATTTAGCAACATCTGGCATACAGGTATCCTCATCCATTACGATCATACCACCAGAACCCATCATCGATCCTAAAGCTGTTAATGTATCAAAATCTATAGGGGTATCTAAATATTCTGCTGGAATACATCCTCCTGAAGGTCCTCCAGTTTGAACAGCTTTGAATTTTTTATTATCTCTAATTCCTCCACCTATATCAAATATAACGTCTCTTAATGTTGTACCCATAGGAACTTCCACAAGTCCAACATTATTTATTTTACCAGCTAAGGCAAAAACTTTTGTTCCAGGAGATTTTTCTGTTCCTAAGCTTCTAAACCATTTAGCACCCTTTAACATTATTGGTGCAATATTTGCAAATGTTTCAACATTATTTATAATTGTTGGTTTTCCCCATAATCCTTTATTAGCAGGAAATGGAGGTTTTGTTCTTGGTTCGCCTCTATATCCTTCAATTGAAGCTAATAGAGCAGTTTCTTCACCACAAACAAAGGCTCCAGCACCAAGCCTAATTTCTAGATCAAATGAAAAATCTGTGCCTAAAATGTTTTCACCTAATAATCCATATTCTTTTGCTTGATTAATAGCATTTTTTAATCTTTTTACTGCTAAAGGATATTCAGCTCTGATATATATATATCCTTGATTCGCACCAATAGCATATGCTGCGATAGCCATACCTTCGATTACAGAATGTGGATCACCTTCTAATACAGATCTATCCATGAATGCACCTGGATCACCTTCATCAGCATTACATACAACATATTTAATATTGCCTTTGGCTTTTTGCGCAAATCCCCACTTTAATCCTGTTGGGAATCCTCCTCCACCTCTTCCTCTTAAACCAGATTCCTTAATTTCTTCAACAACTTCTTCTGGAGTTATTGATAATGCTTTAGCTAATGCCTGGTATCCATCATTAGCTATATATTCGTCAATATCATCTGGATCTATTAATCCTGCATTTCTTAATGCAACTCTCACTTGTTTTTTATAAAATGGCATCTTTTTTGACTCATCAATTCTTTCTTTTTCTGTTGGTTCAACATATAATAATTTTTCAACCTTTCTACCTTTTATAATATGTTCATTAACTAATTCTTCTACATCATCTGGTATAACTTTAACATAAAAAGTATTATCAGGCAAAAATTTTACAATTGGTCCCTGTTCACAAAAACCAAAACACCCTGTTCTTACTACTTGAACATCATTTTCCAAACCATTTTCTTTTATTAACTTTTCAAAATTATCTTTTATTAATTCACTTTTGGAAGAGGTACAACCAGTACCACCACATATCAAAACATGATATTTATATGATGACATTTAAATTCCCTCCTTACTCATTAATTGATTTGTGAGTTTCTCCAATAATCGAATCTTGTAATAATTCTCCATTTAAAATATGTTTTTCAATCAAATCTTTTGCTTTTTCGCCTGTTATTCTTCCATATAAAATAGGTTCTTTTCCAGGCTCATTTATTTCTACAGTTGGTTCTGCATGACAATACCCCATACAACCAGTTTGAATAACTCTTATATTATCTAATCCTTTTTCTTCAATTACATCTAATAATTTTTCAAATGTTTCTTTTGCGCCTGCAGCAATACCGCATGTTCCCATTGCTACTTTTAATGTAATTAAATTTTCATTATCTGCAACAGTTCTCAAAGATAATTTATTTTTTACTAACTCTTTTTGTTTTATTAAATCTTCTAAACTTCTTATTTTAGGCATAAATTCCCCTCCTTATTCCTTATTCCTTGCTCTATAATCCTTTATTAATCTCTTTACATCTTTAGTTGTAAGTCTTCCGTGAACTTCATCACCAATCATTACAACTGGAGCTAAACCACATGCCCCAACACATCTAACAGCATGAAGACTAAATAAACCGTCTTCTGTAGTTTCATCTTCTTTTATCCCTAATTGTTTTTTAAATTCTTCTAAAATATCTCCTGAACCCCTAACATAGCAAGCTGTTCCCAAACAAACACTAACAGGATATTTTCCTTTTGGTTTCATGCTAAAAAAATTATAGAATGTTACAACACCATATACATCTGACGCATGAACATCTAATTTTTTAGCAATTACTTTCTGAACATCAATAGGTAAATAACCGATTATTTCCTGCGCTTTATGTAGCACATGAATTAAATAGCTTCTTTTTGTTACTTTATCTTTTCCTTCTAAATTCAATGAATCGATGTATTCCTCTACCTGTTTAATTTGATTTTCAAGTTCCACGGACATTCCGTTCCCTCCTTGATGTTAAGATTTTATATACAAAAATTATATATATTAAATATATAGATATTTTTTTCACAAAAAACGTATTTTAGAAAGTTAAAAAATGATTAAATGCGACAATTATTGTCCGAAATAGATACTTTTTTCACAAATTCACAAGAATTAAAATGAAAATCATTTTTAAAAAATCTTCATAAGAATTATATACTATGATGGTTTAATTTAGTATGTGAAATATAACAAATAAAGTAAGAAGATATTAATTTTATGTAAAAAAAGCTATTATACGCTGTTTTTAATTAATAGAAAATAACAACATCCTAACATACACGCAACATTTTCACAATATTTAAAATAGATTTTTAGGTTCTGTAATATAACCCATAAATAAAATATCATAATATTTATAATTTATAAAGGCTGCTTCTTTCCTTTTTCCCTCAATTGTAAATCCTAATTTTTCATATAATGATATAGCCTTGGGATTATTAGAAAAAACCTCCAATTCAAGTCTATGTATCTTAGGATTTTCTATACACCATACAATATGATTATTAATTAACATTGTACCAATACCTATATTCCTAAAATTTTCCAAAACACTTATTCCTAACTTAGCTGTTCTTTCAAGTCTTTTTCTTTGTATATTCCAATAAATATCACAATTACCTATTATTTTCTTTTCATATTTTGCAATTAATATTCTTATTCCAAATAATTTTTTCGATATATCTATAATTTTTTCAATATCTTTTTTTGTTTTATCAAATTCATCTAATTGAGTGGCTAAAGTGCTTGTGTTTTTTAAAACATTTTCATAAAATTCCATCATATTATTTGAATCATTTTTTTCTGGAGTTGTTATATGTATGCCATAGCCATCTAAACGATGTATAAAAAATTCTTTTTCTGCTAAAAAATTTTTATTTAGTAAAAAATTCTTAAAGTTTTGTTGGTTTGAATAAACGTTAATTATATATTCATCTTCAACAAATGAAGCGATATCATTTAACGTTTGAATCATCAAATTTATATTTTCCACATCAAAAAATACGAATTCAACTATATTATTTTTTAAGATGTATAAAGAAATAACTTTTTCATTTTGTTTCAAATATCTAATTTTATATCCTTTTTTATAAAAGTTTGCTAAATCAAATACTGTGAAAGGAATTAAAAATTTATTAGTTAATTTTAATATAGAATATATTAGATCATTTTCAGGATAAAAGTTAGAAAATGTCTTTAAAATATTTGATTCTTTTTTTCCTTTTAATATATATAATTCTCCTATATTATTCATATAATAATATTCATTTTTTACTTCTGAAAAGAAGTAAATATATCTTTTGGGTATTTTTTTTATTAAATCTAATATCTCCCTAAATTCTGTATTATTTTTCAGCTTAAAAAATAAATCACCATAATAATTCTTATATATTGTTATCACCTCTAAACTGAAAAGCTTCAGCTATATCTTCAATTGTAATTTTTTCCAAACCTTTTAGATCTGCTATGGTTCTTGATATTTTCAATATTCTATTAATTCCTCTACCTGTCATTTTAAATTTTTTTGCTCCATTTTTTAAAAAAGATTCAACTTTGCTATCTAATTTTATATATTTTTTTATTTCTTTTTGATCGAGTTTTCCATTTAATTTTCCCTGTCTTTTGATTTGTATCAAACTTGCTTTTTCTACTCTTTTTTTTATTGCTTGTGATGTTTCTTCCGAAGAACTTACGAACATTTCATCAATTTTTACTCTTGGAACTTTGATTCTGATATCAATTCTATCGTAAATAGGCCCAGATACTTTTTTGTTATAATTTAAAATCTGATTTAATGAACATGAACACTCATGCTCATTATCACTATAATATCCACATGGACATGGGTTTTGTGCTGCCACAAGCATAAATTTTGCAGGATATGTTGCAATTAATTTAGCTCTTGAAATTGTTACAAAACCATCTTCTAAAGGTTGCCTTAAAGATTCAATTACATCAGTTCTAAATTCTGGAAATTCATCTAAAAACAATATACCATTATTAGCCAAACTAACTTCACCAGGCTTTGAATCTGCACCACCACCAATTATAGAAGCTGTTGAAGCCGAATGATGTGGAGATCTAAACGGTCTTTTATTAATAACTTTATTAAGAAATCCGTATATAGAATATATTTTTGTGGATTCTATCATCTCTTCATGAGTCATTTCGGGTAATATTGTAGGAATTCTTCTTGCAATCATTGTTTTTCCAGAACCAGGACTACCTGTCATTAAAAGGTTATGAAAACCGGCTGCTGCAATTTCCGCAGCTCGCTTTGCAAAATATTGACCCTTTATTTCAGAAAAATTCAATGAACTTTCAACTTTTTCATATTCTATTTTTTTAGGATTTGCTTTATACATCTTATTTTTTTCTATATTAAAAATATTTATAATATCTATTAGTTTTTCAATTACAAAAACATCATTATTTTTAATAAAAACAGCTTCTTCTTCATTTTCTTTTGGAATAATAAATTTTGTATTTTTATTTTTATTTGCAATATCGAGTAAAAGTAATGTTATACCAGGAACTCCTCTGATTTCACCATTTAATCCAATTTCTCCAAATATGTAATAATTATTTATATCAAAGTTCAATTGTTTTGAAGCTAGCAAAATAGATACTGCTATTGGCAAATCAAAATGAGTACCTTGTTTTTTTATATTACTTGGAGCAAGATTAACAGTTACATTTCCATTAGGAAATGTGAATCCAGAATTTCTTATTGCACTAAATACTCTTTTTTGACTTTCTAAAATGGCGGTACTTGGCATACCAACTATTTTAAAAATCTGTTGCGTAGCTTTTGAATTTATATCAACTTCAACAATTATAGGTTTTACTTCGAAACCGGATACATATGCACTGTTTACTTTTGAATATTTCACCCAACATCCCCCTAACTACAAATTATTGATTGAAAAATTTTTCTATAAATTTAATTGTTTTATCTATATCTTCTTTTTTTATCCAATAATGAGTAACAAATCTATATATATTCTCATCTGGTGGGTTGATTTTTATTCCATTTTTTCTTAAGAATAGAATAAAATCTTTTTTATTGAATTCCTTATTTATTTTAAAAAAGACCATGTTAATCTCAACATTTTCAATTATATCAATAAAATCAAATCTTGATAATTGATCTGCTAAATATTTTGCATTTTCATGATCTTCCTGTAATCTAAAACGCATTTTTTCGAGTGAAATAATACCAGCTGCAGCTAATACTCCAGCTTGTCTTAACCCTCCTCCCATTATTTTCCTTTTTTTCTTTGCCTTTTCTATAAATTCAGAATTTCCAACCAAAATTGAACCTATTGGTGCGCACAGTCCTTTAGATAAACAAAAACTAATAGAATCAGCATATTTAGCGATCTTTTTTGGATCAACATTTAAAGCAGTTGCGGCATTGAATATTCTCGCCCCATCAAGATGTATAGGAATATTATAATTATCAGCAATTTCTCTAATTTCTTTAAAGTTTTTTAATGGAATTACTCTTCCATTAGAATGTGCATTTTCTAAAGCAATTAATCCTGTTTTTGGATAATGTATATCTTCAAATTTTCTTATTTTACTTTCAATCTCTTTTGGATTTAGTATTCCATGATCAGAATTTATAGTTCTTAATTGCACACCAGCTATTACCGCGGAAGCCCCAGCTTCATGTTGAACAATATGACAATCATCACCTAATATTACTTCATCACCTTTATTACAATGTGTGAATAAAGCTAATTGATTTCCAAATGTCCCACTTGGAACAAACAATGCTGCTTCTTTTCCTAATATATCAGCCGCCAAAAATTCTAATTTTTTTATTGTTGGATCTTCGTCATATACATCGTCTCCTACTTCTGCTTCAGACATAGCTTTTCTCATTTCTTCAGTAGGATGTGTTACTGTATCACTTCTCAAATCAATAAATTTCATGTTATCCCCCCATTCAAAAATCTAAAATTAAGTATTTTCTTATCGACTCTTTTACTTTTTCGAAGGTTTTTTCATCTTTAACTTCAATAGTATGAATATGAATACCTTCTGATAATTCTAATAATGGTGTAGCATTTGTTGTTTTTAATAAACTCATAAATTTAATTATATCTTCTTCATTTTTGACATCTATTCTTCCTTTTATTTCTCCATAAATAGGATGTTCTACTATAACATCTAATATTTTCCCTCCAGCATTTACAATAGCAAATAATTCACTTTCAATCTCATCTGCATCATGCTTAACTGCTATCATTTTTCTTATCCCATGTTCTCTTTCTAACATGTACCCATCTCTTGTAGAGACTATATTATAACCATCTGATTTTAATTTTGAAATATATTGTATTATCATTTGCCTACTAACACCAATTTTCTCAGCTAATATTTTTCCTTTTATAGGTTTTTCAAACTTTTCTAAAATCTTTAAAATTTTATCTTTCTTTTCCATAATATCCCCCAATTTCATTTTCTAGACCTTTTATAAATAATTCAATGATTTTATGTTTTTCTTCAGCTAACTTTTTACCAGTTTTGGTATTCATTAAATTCTTCAATTTTAATATTTTTTTATAAAAGTGTTCTATTCTTTCATGTAAATTCCCACCATTTTTATGCATAAAAACTCTTGCAATACCAATATATCCCAAAGCATCTAATCTGTCAGCATCTTGAAGTATTTTAGCTTCTAAAGTTTTAGGTATTATATTTTTTTTAAATCTATGGTTAGCAATGCAATAAGATACTTCTTTATATTTTTTAAATCCTATACTTTTCAAATATTCTTCCGCTCTTAAAGCTCCCTCAAGCGCATGATCTTCAATTCTACCAATTAATTCATCATGTCTTGCTATATCATGCAACAAAGAGGCTATTATAACAACTTCGATATCAGCATTTTCTTTTTTAGCTATTATTTCTGCATTTTTTGTTACTCTTAATACATGTTCTAAATCATGACTATGATCAAAATTTTGTTTCATTACATATTTATAAACTATATTAATAAAATTATTTTTCATAATATTCCACCTTTTTAGTTTTGGATTAGTATAACATTTTTTTGTATTTTTTGTCAATAAATATTATCTTTTTTAAAATAAAATTATTTAATAACAATTTCCACATTTTTTTCATCAAAAGCAATAGCAACCTTTATTACTTTTCCTATTCCATAACTCTTTACTTCTTTTTCATATTTCTTTTCTTCTATTTGTTTCATTCCAAGTTCTGCACTCTCTTTTAATTCTCCGTCTTTTTTATAGTATTTTTTAAATTCAAATATTATTCCAGGTTTTGCTTTGTCTTTGGGGATTAATATTAAATCTGCTCTTCCATATCCCGCTTCTCTGTCACTTTTTATTATATATTCTTCTTTTAATGCCATGCTCATTCCAAGGGTTAGTCCATGGTAAAATCTTTCTGGTTCTTTCCCTGTTATATCAAAATAACTCAATGTATCTTTAACTGCTTCTTTAAAATCTTCTTTAAATTCTTCATAGTTTTCTTCTATCAGGTGTTTTTAATTTGTACTCTACACTGTTTCCTTCTCCTTTTTTATCTTTCCAGGTTAGGTATCCTGTGAATAAGAACAATGTCCATATGCTTTCTTCAAGATTATCGTTTAAATCTCCATATACTAAATTTTCATTTATTGTACTTTCTATTGTTCCGCCATTTATTAATTCATATATTTTTGTTTTTATTTCTGCTGTCCCTTTTCTTATTAATTCTTTTATTAATGTATTTCCACTGCTGTTTATCCAGTAGTTTTTTATCTCTTTTTCATCTACAAGATTTATTATTGAATATGGATTATATATTTCTATTCCCCCAAAATTAAATCCGTTATACCATTCTATTATCCTTTTTTCTTCATATTCCATTCCATAGTATTTTAATGTTTCATGGACTTCTTCCCTAGTTAATCCCAACTTATCATTGTATAATTCATTTACTACTGTAGCAACTTTTAAATTATTTACTCCTGTGAATATGCTTTCTTTTGCTATTTTATCTTCTACTGTATATCCTTTTATTTCTTCTAATTCTAATATTTGTTTTATATATTTTTTTTCTAATTCATTGATAGTAAATCCTCTTTTTTCGCATCTTTGAAGGTTACATACACTACTGGATATTTATTTAAATATTTTTCTATTATTTCTTTTTCTTTGTATATTTTTAAATTTTCAAATAGATGTTTGTTATCCTGGTCGTTTCTGAAGAAGTATTTTAACATACTCATGTTTAATGTTTTTCCAATTTTTCATTTTTTCACCTCAGAGTCTATTATACCATACACTGAAATATACACTGAAATATACTCATCCATATCAAAATTATTAATTTATATTCTAATTATTCGCTAAAGGCGTGACTTGAAAAATAAATAGGCAATTTTTGAGTTTTTGCCTGTCTTATTTTTTGTAAAATGTTATGATATAATAATTATAAAAAAAGAAAGTCATTTTTGATTTTGTCAAAAAATATTATTTAAAAAAAGAAACGTTAAAGGGAGATTTTTATTAAAGTTAATTTAAAAGAACTTGTGGACACCATGGATTCTTAAATTTAATGTTTAAAAATAAAATTTTCAGACTTGGTTTAAGAGAAAAATGGTATGAACACAAAATGGAAAAATATAAAGAATTTGCTATAGAATGGTGTGAAGAACATGTATTAGAATATGAGGAATAATGAGTATATATCAGATAGTAAGTTTGAATTTTTTGATACTGTAATATTATATTAAAACTGATGGAGCGAGGTAAAATATGCCTAAAATAGATAGTTTTAGAATAATTAATGTGGATTATGATAATAAAGCCAAGAAAATCAACGATTTATATATAAAAATGAATGGAAAAAATACTAATATTATAATAGCAAACGGTTCCGGCAAAACTTTTATAATTTCATTGTTATTTCAAACAATAATTCCAGGTCATGTTTCAGCAGAGGGTAGAGATTTTGAAACGATGTTAAAAGACATAGAAGGAACTGCACATATAGCAATATGCCATACTCTTGATAACAATAAAAAGTTGATTACAGGATTTGCAGCCAAAAAAACTGATAGAATAAACTATTATAATTATACAATTGAAATACCATTAAATTATACATTAAAAGATATTAAATATATAAAAGAAAATGGTGAAGTTGTTGAATATAATGAATTTAAAGATTATCTTGAAAAAAATAAAGAAGTTTATAATATAAAGTTATTTCCAGAAACTTTAAAGAGTGAATATAGAAAATATCTTGAAAGTTATAGAATTTTCAAAAGCGAATGGGAAATGATGTCAAGGACAAATAAAATTGAAGGTGGTATTTCAGAATTTATTTCTTCTAGTGCAAGAAAAAATACAGAAAAATTATTGTCACAATTTATAATCCCAAATATTACATATTCATTGAAAAATAAAAAAATAAATAATGAAATAGCAGAGACCTTTAAAAATCAGATAGATAATATAAGAAATTTGCCAATCTGGGAAAAACAAATAGAAGATGGAAAGAAGATATTAAAGCTTTTTAGTAATCAGATAAATAAACTAAGAGAATTGTATGATTTACAAAAAGAAATACATAAAAAAGTTTATACATTATTTGAAATAAACAAACTATTAAAACAGCAAAAAAGTGAGTATGAAAATATTTTAATTGAAAAAGAAAATTTTAAGTTCGATATAGAAAATGAAATTGAAGAAATTTCACAAAAACTTATAAATATCAAGAACGGTTATTTGTTATATAGTCTTGAGACATCAGAAAAAAAGCTCGAAGAAATTATAGAGCAAAGAAATAAGTATGAAAAAAAGATTTCTGGATTTGAAGAAAAAATAAATTTGAAAAATGCACTGGAAGAATATTTTGAATATAATGAATTAAATAGCGAATTGAATATTATAAGTGAGGAAATAGAACAAAAAAACTCAAATGTTAACATTCAAGAAGAAATAAAAAAGATTTCTTCAAAATTATATGATTATTATCATAATCATATAAAAAATATCGATAAAAAACTGTTAGATACTGAATTTAGTATAAAAAATATAGAACTAAAACATATAAATTTAATAAAAGAGATTTCTGAAAAAAATAATGAGTTAAAAAAAATTAAAAAAGATATAGAATATTTAAACCAAAAACTTTCTCAAATTTCAAAAATTATAGATATAGAAAAAAACAATATATTAAATAAAGAAATTAATGAGAAGATAAAATTAAAAGACAATTTAGAGAAAAATATAGAAGATTTGAAAATCAAAATAAATAAGGAAGAGAAAAAAGTATTGGAAATAGAGAATTTATCTGATAATTTGAAAAATAAAATAAAAGAGATAAAAAAAGAGTATAAAGAATTTAAAAAAAATCATGAAGATATTATAGCTTTAAAAAAATTATATTCCATTAACTCATTCAAAATGCTATATATTAAAATAAATGATGAATTAAGAAAGATGATTATAAAAATGAATACAGCTGAAAAACAATTAAATTCCATAGAAATTTTAATAGATAAAATAGATAAAAATAAATTTATTCCAATACCGGAAACTATAGAAAAAATTGATTATCATCTTCAAAACAAGAATTTTTATGATTATACAATTGGTTATTCTTTATTGAAAAATAATATTGAAAATTTTAAAAATCCGTTATTATTAAATTCAATTGTGGTTCAGGAAAAGGACATCAAAAAATTGGAGAAAAAATTAAAAAATTTTGACTTAAATACAGATATAGTATTTATACAAACAAGAGAAGACATTAATAAATTCGAAATAAACGATGGAATTTGCAAATTTGGAATACAGATTATAATGAATGATTATCATAAATTTATTTCAGGTGAAATATCCATAGAAGAGTTAAAAGAAAAATACATAAGCAAAAAAGAAAAAATAGAAAAAAATTTAGAAAATATTAAAGAAGATTATGATCAGATAAATCAATATCAAAATATAATAGTTAAATTTCAAAATATATATGGAAACGACGATGAAAAAAAGAAAAAAGAATTTGAAAACATATTGGAAGATTTAAATTCAAAATATAAAGAAGAATTATTAAATATATCCAGAACAAAAGAAAAAATAGAAATTTATAAGAATAAACTTAGTGACAAAAGAAAACAATTGATTGAAGTAGAAATTAAGTTAAGAGATTTTCAAAAAAAGCAGAATAAATTAAATGAGATTCAAAATGCTATAAATGATAGATTTGGAATAAACTTATATCAAATAAAAGAATATTTAAAACGTCTAGCAAAGCAAAAAAATAATATAGAAGATAAAATTGTAAATTTAAAAAATGATATTGAAGAAATTAATGAAAATAGAATTTTTCTTAATAAAGAAAAAGAGAACTTAATCATAAAAAAAGCAGAATATTCCAATGATTTATCTTTTTATGAAAAGAATAAATGGAAATATGAAAACGAAGATATTCAAAGTTTAAAGTCGAAATATGAATATCTGATTCAGGAAATAGATACTCGCGAGTTATACAACAGAAAAGAAAAGATTCAAAAAAAGATAAATAAAAAATTAATAAAAATAAAAAAATATAATTATACATTTGAAACGCTGGAATATTTAAAAAATACAGAATTAAAAAGCGAAGAATACTATCGTAATAATATAAAAAAATATAGAAATATAGTGGACGAATTAAACAGAAATACCGGAATATTGGAAAACGAAATAAACTCATTAAAAACCAAAATAACAAATTATAATGTTCCAACACTTACAGAAGAAATGTATATTGAATTAAATAGCAAATACGAAGAAGAGCTGACTACTAAAAAAGAATTATATTCAAAGCTAATAGAAGATATTAACAAAACAAAGAATATCTTAGAACAAATCATAAAAGATATAAAAACCGAAGAGGAATTGCTACAGAATTATAAAAAACCTGAAAAACAGATAATAACAGATTTTGAAATATTTAAAAAAGAAGAGCTTCACAACAGTTTTATAAAAACATTAAAACAATTAAAAATCCTGGAAGATAATGAAAAAGAAAAAAGAAATCAAATTTCCGATGGATGGCAGGAAATGAAATTGTTGATTTCTGAAGAAGGTTTTGATTTAATAGTAAATATGGGATTTTTATATGAAAAAACAGATTTTAAATATGATTATGAAACCTCAAAAAGTTTATATTACACAGTTAAAGATATAATTGATAAAAAAATAAATACATTGATATCATATAAAGAAAAAGCTATGAGATTCAAAAGAGAAATGATAAAAAATATATTAAGCGAAATAACCTTGTATATTTCAACATTAAAAAAACTTTCGAAATTTTCTGAAATAATAGTTGAAGACCAAAAATTAGAAACAATAAAAATACTGTTAAATAGATATAATGAAGAAGATGTATATAACAGAATATCTGATTATATAGATGAAATAATAAAAATAATAACAAACAATGAAAGTAATAATTTTAAAGAAAATGAAGAAATTAGAAAATATATAAATACATCTTTTTCAATATTTAATTTATTGAAAATAACCAATGGTGCCCCTATAAAAATAAAAATCTTAAAACCGGATAAATCCTTTGAAAATCCAAGATGGTATTTTCTGGAAAATGTATCTTCATGGTCAGGTGGAGAAAAATTTTTTGCATTTTTTGCAATATATATATCGATTACAAAAGTAATGAAAAATAACATAGGTGGTTCTATGATTATAATAGCTGATAATCCATTTGGAAAAGCGAGTTCCGAACATATATTATCTCCATTAATGATACTTATGAAAAAAAATAATGCTCAATTTATCACCTTTACCGCACATAATGATGTAAATATATCTAAATATTTTAATTATAATTATAGCCTTGTACTTGTAAAAAGTACAGGATTGAGTAATATTTTAAAAATTTCAAGAAAACAAAAAACAGAGACATTTGAAAAAGGGTATTACGTGGAATGGTGATAAAATGCAAATAAAAAAATATCTTGAAAAATATAGTAAAAAATACATAACCTATGAAGAAATAGAAAAAAACATTAATATAGAATATGAAATATTATATAATGAAATTAAAAAATTAATAGATGAAAAAATACTAATTCCGATAAAAAACAAAAAAGAAAATGGAAGATATCCCTCTTTGCCGGAAAAATTTAGAATAAATATAATAAATAAAAAAGATAATTTATTTATATTACATCCAAAAATTAATATAAATTACTATTTAAACCATATGAACGAATATCAAAAAGATAAAGAAATTATTTTAAAAATAGATCAATTTTTAAAAAGCGAAAAAAAAGAACCTGTTGCTACAAGAGAAAGGGCCTATGAAATATTTAATGATGAAAAAGCATTTGAAAAAAATAAAAGAATATTAAAAGTATTGAAAAATATAAAAATAAATATAAAAAAGGATTTATATACCTTTGATTCAAGAGAACCATTTTATATATTTACATTTAAACCGGATATGAAAAAAGTATTAATTTCTGAAAATCAAACACCCTTCTACAATTTTTATTTATTATCAAAAGAAAATATAATTCCGTTTGATGCAGTGATATTTGGTGAAGGAAAAAAGATATTGCGAAGCTTTGAGTTTATATATGAGTATGTTCCGAAAAACACCATATTTTATTATTGGGGAGATATAGATTATGATGGAATATTAATACTTATAAAATTAATTGAACGATATAATGAGTATAATATTTATCCGTGGAAAGAAGGATATAATTTAATGTTAAAACGAAAATCAAGAGATACAAAAGTGAAAAATAAAATAAAATTTGAAACAAAGGACGAATATTTAAAAAAATTAATATCAATAGTAAAAGAAAAAAGGGTTATTCCACAGGAAGCTATTGATTATCAACAATTGAAAAATCTGGTGATAAAAGATGTATAAAACATTTCAGGAAAGAATATTAAATATTGGAGAATTTATAGCATTATACAAAAACCTCACATCATTCAAGAAGATATCACCTTCACGTTCATTTTCATTGGGGATATTAATGTTGATTTATATATTCAATGAAACACTTTCAGGTAAAAGAAATATAGAAATTAACGTTATCATAGAAACTATAAAAAATATTGACAATGAAATATCTGAAGAATTAATAAAGGAAATATTTGAACGATTAATCTTTGAGAATGGATTTAAAGGATTATTATTTGAATATTATGATTATGAAAGTAAACAAAATAAAAAAATAAGATATAACTTTCTTGATATTAATACAAAAAAAGAGGAAGGAAAAACAAAAATTTATGTATCCCTAACAAAATCCGGGAAAGATTTTCTTCTTAAAACACTTGAAGTTTATAAAGAATTGCAAATAACCATGGAGTTATTATTTTTGCAAGAACAGTTTAAAAAAGGAACATTTATAAATGCAAGAAATTCTGCTGAAAAATTGAAATTAGTGGTCTCATCGGAACTGGAAAATATTGAAAAGTTAATATATGAAATAAGAAGAGCGCCATGGAGAGTCAAATTCAAAAAAATAGAAGAGACATATGATTTTACATTAAATCAATTACAAAATGAAAAACATATATTTGATAATATCTTTTACCTTGCAGACAGCTATGATTTAGAAAAACTTGAAGAAGAAAAAATAAAAAATTTAAATTATATAAAAACAATACTTTTACAATCAAGAGAAATGCATTCAAAACTTCTTACAAAATATCAACAAATAACAGCAGAAATAATGAAATCTGGAGAAAATAATTTCTGGAATCATATAGTTGGCGAAATAAATATTGAAAAAAAATATATAGATTTATTATTCAGATATAAAGAACTAAATCCTATGGCAATTTATATATTTTCCTCATTAAAACCAAAAAAAAGCATATCCTTTAATGATTTTTTTAATAATCCCTATGAACATAATATCAAAAAGAACATTGTTCTTGAACATATAGATGAAAATATAATCGATGAGCAAAAGAAATAGAAAAATTACAAATAACCTTTTTGAAAAAAATATTATCGAGATTACAGGAAAAAAATGTATATTTAAGCGAAATAATAGATAAACCTAATAAAACAATCCTGGATACCGTATTATATTTGCATCAGTTAAAAGAAATACATATTTATAAAGAACCATTATTTAAAAAGGCCATAGACGAGTTAAATAATAGAATGTTAGATTATAAAAAAATACAGATAATTCCAACAGAAAAAGAAATCACAATGGAAAATTACAAATTTACAGAATATATATTCAAAAAAATAAGGTGAAATTATGGAAAATATCGAATATGCAATGGCAATAATTTCGAAACTGATAGAAAAAACTGAAATATCTGAAAAAGACAATAGAGAACTTATACATATATACTTTAATAATGATCAGATAAAAACAATAGTAGAAATATTTGCTGAAAAATCTAACTTAACATTATATGAATCACCTTCGGAAGATTATATATGTATAATACCAAAAAGTTCAAGAAGTATATATGCATATAATAAAGACGATATATACAGAAAATACAAACTGGATCAAAAATCATACATGATATTTATGTTTTATACATTTTGCATCTTATATATATTCAATGATTTACAAGAAATAAGTGTAAAACTGGATAAAGTTTATGAAATAGCAGAAGAACAGATAAATAAAGTAAAAAACGATTTGGAAAAAGAAAATATAAACAAAAAATATAACTGGAATTTTAAAGGACTTGTAAAAATTTGGGATGAAATGAAAGAAATATCTAAAACATCTACAACAGAGATAAGAGGAAGTATTTATAATAAAAAGGGTTTATTAAAAAAGACAGTTAAAATACTAGATTCAGAAAAAATTTTAGAATATATAGAAGGAAATATAGACGCAATAAAAATAACGGAAAAAACACATGCCGTTTTAATGGAGTTATCCAAAAATCAAACATATTTAATGTTAAAAAAATACTTTGAAAATAATTAATAAGTTAAAATAAAAAATTGGGGAAATGGTATGGAAGAATTAAAATTGATTAATTTGAAGAAGAATCATTTTGATAAAATTTCTGAGATTGTAAAGCCCTTATATGAAAATGATCTAATGAATTTTTATTCATCTGGAGCATCTAAGCTGGGAAGTACTAAATCAGCATTTGAAAGTTCATTTCTAACTATTTCATCATATAATAAAGAACCATTAGTTATAACAGCGATTTTAAATTTATCATTATAATTTTTTTTAATCCAAATTATTATTTCCCCTATCCCAATATGTAAAGTAGGTTCTCCATCACCAACAAAAGTAATATAATTAATTTTTAGTTCAGAATGCTCTATAGCATATTTTAATTCTTCAATAATTTTTTCATTTGGAAAATATTCCAATCTCTTATTAGTAAAATTTGTAGTTTTTCCAAGCTGACAATAAATACATGAATAGTTACATGTTTTTAATGGAATTAAATTTATTCCTAGAGAATTACCTAATCTTCTTGAAGGTACAGGACCAAAAACATAAGGCATATTCGCCATCTCCTAGATTATATATATAATGCATATATTGTATCACAAATATATAACAAATAAAATCATATTTTTGATGGACTTTCAAAATTTGTTTTTATAAACCATATATGTAATTTTATTCCATTTTCTTCTTCTGTTATATATTCGAAATCTTTTATTGCATTAGAGTATATTATTAACCACCCTTCTTTTAATCCAATTCTCTTTAAGTATTCTAACAATTGTTTTTTGGTATTTTCATATTTTTTTGGTCCTGGATTTCTTTTTATTTCTATTAAATATTTTTGTTCTTTATATCTTATTAGTAAATCTATCTTTCCCCCACCTACTTCTACTTCTGTTAATACTTCTCCTCCTAATTCTTCCATGTATGTATTTAAAAATATATCAAGATTATATTGATATACTCCTTCATATAATTTTTTTCCTTTAAACATCTGTCCTCCACGTTTTTTTATATACTCTATATATTTTTTCATAAGTTCGTTTATTTTTAGCTTTCCGTCTTTTGTAAAGTATTTTGATAAGTTCTCATAAAAATTTATTATATAATCTCTTTCTCCATTTACTTTTGGTTTAAACCTTGCATATAATGCTTTATAGTATAGTGGTAC
>NZ_FQUI01000040.1 GCF_900129175.1 Marinitoga hydrogenitolerans DSM 16785 | reverse complement strand
AGTCTCACAACCTCGCGAAACATAAATCGAGGAAACGACATTTTCCGGCAAGTGAAAAACTATACTCTAGTTTAGAAATCTTTTTTAAGAGAACAAGTCTCAGGGGGATGTTATCTAAAACTATTTTACCAGAGGTAAAACTTAAAAACAAGCAAAAAATAAGTACTGAAAAAGATGTTCAATAGAAAACTACTAATATAAAACATATAACTAAAAACACATAAATCAATATAAATAAAATATATTTACTTTTCAAAGAGCATATAAATAATAATAATAATCAATAACAATAATATAATTATTCTATACTAATTATACGAGGGGATTGTATCATGAATAATAAAGATTTAATTATGAAATTAATAAATCAAAAAAAATTTAGTGAAGCTGAAGATTTAATAGAAAAAATAAATGATAATTTTCAAAAAAATACTTTAAAAGGATTGCTGAACTTTAATAAAGGTAATTTTTTGGATGCGAAAAGTTTTTTTGAAAAAGCCTTAAAAATCAACTCTGACGATGATGATGCTTTATTTAATTATGCATATGTATTAAAACAGTTAAATAAAGACTTATTTTCGTGGAAATATTTTTCTAGAATAAAAAATAAGGATTGGGCAACATATGATTTGTTAGGTGATATAGAGATAAATAATAGAAGTAAAGCTGCTGGTATTAGATATTACTATCTTGCATCATCTCTCTCTAATGATACGGCTGCAAAGGATAAATATAATTATATTAAGAAAAAGTTTTCTAAAAATTTAAAAATATCTTTCCTATGTTTACCAGGCCTTGAAACTTTTATAAAGCCCATTTATGAATATTTATCATTTCTGTATCCCTCCAAGATTATAATATCAAATAATAGCGAAGAAATAAAAAGCGCCGTAAAATGGGCTGATATTGTATGGTTAGAATGGGCTAACGATATGGCTAGTTTTGTTACTAATAATTTGAATTTAAAAGATAAAAAAGTTATATGTAGATTACACGGATATGAGGTTTTTACAAATAGCCCAGATCAAATCAATTGGGATGTTGTTGATCATTTGTTTTTTGTAGCAAATCATAAAAGAGATTTATTTTATAAACAATTTGGGAAAAAAATAAATATTGGAAAAACCAGTATTTTAAGAAACGGTATAGATTTGAATAAATTTATATATTACAAAAAGAAAAAGCCAGGTAAGAATTTAGCAATTATAGGAAATATTAATTATAGAAAAGGTTTTGAAATACTATTATTGGCTTTTTATGAATTAATAAAAAAAGATAGTAAATACAAATTATTTATCAGAGGTGATTTTCAAGACTTACGATATAAAATGGCAGTAGAAACTATGATAGATGAATTAGGTTTAAATAAATATATAGAATTTGTTCCAAGAGTTAAAAATTTGTCAGAATGGTTAAGAAACATGGATTATATAGTATCTTCGTCTATTGAAGAATCATTCCACTATACAATAGGAGAAGCTATGGCTATGGGATTAAAGCCTGTAATTCATGCATGGAAAGAAAGTAGAAAAATATGGCCAGAAAAAAATATTTTTAGAAATATTGAGGAATTTTTAAATATAATATTAAATCAAGATTATAAGTCAGAAGAGTATAGAGATTTCATTGAAGAAAAGTATCCAATAGAAAAACAATTATGCGAAATCGAGAGAGTGCTTAATAGTTTTGAAATTAATCAGAATATGTTTAAAAACAAAAAAGTTTTAATAACTATTGCTGTGACAAATTATAATTCCGAAAAATATATTCGAGACTTTCTTGATTCTGTAATTACACAAACATATAAAGATATTGAATTAATAATTATTGATGATGCATCTACAGATAATAGCCCTAAAATAATAGAAGAATATGCTAAAAAATATAGCTTTATAAAATTTATTCAACATAAAAACAATAAAGGATGCCCTGATTACGGTAGAAAAGAAGCTTTAGATCTTGCAAAAGGTAAATATATATTATTTTTCGATTCTGATGATATGTTTAATAATAAGGATTCTCTACAAAAAATCGTAGCATTTATGGAGGATAATCCGGATTATGACTATGTTTATTTCCCATTTGAAATTATAGACGAAAATAATAAAAGAATTGGACGATGGGATAACAAGCTATATCCTCCAGAGGATATAATCAAACAAGTTTTTTTCAGATATGGCTCTGGTGTATTAACTATGAAGGGTATTTTTAAAATGAACTTTTTTATAAAAAATAATATAAATTATCCAATTAACGGTACAGCAGGAGATACATTATTATCATTAATCTGTATAAAAAATAATATGAAATATACAAGAATTGATGAAGAAATTATTTCTTATAGAATACATAATACTAATTTTACATTTAATAAACAAAAAAGATTTGATTCAATAATGGATATTATAGAATATATTGTAGATAACTTTCATATAATCAACAAAGACATAAATATTGTTAATTATTTTAAAAATTTATTTTATATATATGAGCTTGAATTATGGAAGCCTTGGGGTATTGATTTTAATATATTTGAATACAACCATATAAATTACTCTAAATTAATCAAATTATTATATAAATACAAAAAATATATAAAATCTTCTGAAGTTGACGAATATAATAATTTTTTACACTATCTTGAAAACTTATATGATAAAAAAAATAAACCTTTGGTAAGTATATTAATTCCAACACATAATAGATTTAAGTTTTTTAAACAAGCTTTTGATTCCGCTTTAAATCAGACATATGAGAATATTGAAATTTTAGTAGGTGATAATTCTGATAACTTTGAAACAAAGGAATATATAGAAAAATTTTTATTTAACTATGATGGTGAAAAAACTATAAAATACTATTATAATGCAAATAAAACCAAAAAAAATGATTTTGGTTTAAGTAATAGTAATTTGTTGTTACAAAAGGCAAAAGGTGAATATATAAGTTTTTTATATGATGATGACCTTATACATAAAGAAAAAATTAGGATTATGATGCATTTTTTTATCTTAGAAAAAAATGTTTCTTTAGTCACATCATATAGAAAATTAATTGATGAAAAAGGGGATTTTATAAACGATAGCATTGCAACGAGGAGATTAGTTGATAAATTAGTTATTTTGAATGGCGAAGAAGCAATACGAAAGTTAATTATGTCAACTGTAAACTTTATAGGAGAACCGAGTACTGTTATATTTAGAAAGAAAGATGTTGAAAATAATACTTTTGCAAAATATAAAAATATTGTAGCTAAAGGGAACTGGGATATTTTTCAATGGGTTAATAATTTAGAAAAAGGAAATTTAGTTTATATTCCATATGCTTTAAATTATATTAGGAAACATAGTAAACAAGTTACGCATAATTATGAATTAAAACTAAATAACTACGAAGATTCATATAATTTGTTAAACATCTTTTTAGAAAATAAAAAAATTTTTAAAGATTATGAAATTTTAAATTTACTCCAAGTTATATATAAATCTTTATTAAACGAAAATATAGATTTTAATAAAAAGAAAAAATTATTAGATTTGTATAAAAAGAAAATATCCAGTATCAAAAACAAAATTATCTCTTTGTCTGAAAATAATGATAGCTCCGAATTAAATTAAAAATATTCTCGATTTTGTACATTTCATATCAAAAATCAGGTGATACCATGCGCAAAGGAATAATCCTCGCTGGAGGTAGTGGAACAAGACTATATCCGTTAACATTAGTAACCAGTAAACAATTATTACCAATATACGACAAACCAATGATATATTACCCATTATCCACCCTTATGCTTGCCGGCATAAAAGACATATTAATAATATCAACACCACATGATTTATCAAACTTTGAAAAACTATTAGGAAATGGGAATCAATTTGGAATAAATATAAGTTATGCAGAACAACCATCACCAGATGGATTAGCTCAAGCATTCATCATAGGAGAAGAATTCATAGAAAATGATGAATGTGCAATGATATTAGGAGATAATATATTCTACGGACATAATCTAACAAAACTACTAAAAGAAGCAGCAGAAAACAAAGGAAGAGCAACAGTATTTGGATATTACGTAGATGATCCAGAAAGATTTGGCGTAGTAGAATTTGATGAAAATGGAAAAGCAATATCATTAGAAGAAAAACCAAAAGAACCAAAATCAAACTATGCAGTAACCGGACTATACTTCTATGATAAAAACGTTGCAAAATATGCAAAACAATTAAAACCAAGTACAAGAGGAGAATTAGAAATAACAGACTTAAATAAAATATATCTTGAAATGGGATTATTAGACGTAAAAATATTAGGAAGAGGATATGCATGGCTTGACACAGGAACAATGGATTCATTATTAGAAGCATCGGAATTTGTAAAAACAATACAAAAAAGACAGGGGATAGTAATATCAGCACCAGAAGAAATAGCGTATCACAATGGCTGGATAACAAAAGAAGAACTAATAAAAGCAGCAGAAAAATATGGAAAATCATTATATGGCAAACATCTAAAAAAAGTAGCAGAAGGAAAGATAATATACTAGGAGCTGAAAAAATGAAAATAACAAAAACAGAAATAAAAGGATTATATATAATAGAACCAACAGTATACGGAGATAATCGTGGATGGTTCATGGAAACATACTCAAAAAAAGTTTTAAACGAAATGGGAATAGAAATAGATTTTGTTCAGGATAATCATTCATACTCAGCAAACAAAGGAACACTAAGAGGAATTCACTTTCAAAACAATCCAAAATCACAAACAAAATTAATAAGATGCACAAAAGGAAAAATATTAGACATAGCAGTAGATTTAAGAAAAGGATCTCCAACATACAAAAAATGGATAGCAGTAGAACTAACAGAAGAAAACAAAAAAATGTTACTAATACCAAAAGGATTTGGTCATGGATTTCTAACAATAACAGACAACGTAGAAGTACAATACAAAGTAGATGAATATTACTCAAAAGAACATGACGGAAGCATAAAATACAACGACCCAGAAATAAACATAAATTGGAACCTTGAAAAATATGGAATAAAAGAACCAATACTATCAGAAAAAGATAAAAAAGCACCATATTTAAAAAATAGCGATTGTAATTTTAAATATCAGGGGGATGAAAAATGAAAATACTAGTAACAGGTGGAGCTGGATTCATAGGAAGCAATTTCATATATTACATGTTAGAAAAATATCCAGATTACAAAATAGTATGTTTAGACAAATTAACATATGCAGGAAACCTATCAACATTAAAAAAAGCAATGGAAAACCCAAACTTTAAATTCATAAAAGGTGACATATCAGATAGAAAATTCATATACGATTTATTTGAAAAAGAAAAATTTGATATAGTAATAAACTTTGCAGCAGAATCACATGTAGATAGATCAATAGAAAATCCAGAAATATTCTTACAAACAAATGTAATAGGAACACAAGTATTAATGGATGCAAGTAGAAAAACAGGAGTAAAAAGATACCATCAAGTATCAACAGATGAAGTATATGGAGATTTACCATTAGACAGACCGGATTTATTCTTTACAGAAGAAACACCAATACACACATCATCTCCATACTCTGCATCAAAAGCAGCGGCTGATCTATTAGTATTAGCATATCACAGAACATACCAACTACCAGTAACAATATCAAGATGTTCAAATAATTATGGGCCATATCACTTTCCAGAAAAACTAATACCTTTGATGATAATAAGGGCATTAAACAATCAAACATTACCCGTATACGGTGATGGAAAAAACATAAGAGATTGGCTATATGTAAAAGATCATTGTATAGCAATAGACAAAATAATACATAAAGGAAAAGAAGGAGAAGTATATAATATAGGTGGTCATAATGAAAAAACAAACCTTGAAGTAGTAAAAACAATACTAAAAGAATTAAACAAGCCAGAAGAATTAATAACCTTTGTAAAAGACCGACCAGGACACGACAGAAGATATGCAATAGATCCAACAAAAATAAAAAATGAATTAGGCTGGGAACCAACAACAACATTTGAAGAAGGAATAAAAAAGACAATAAAATGGTATTTAGAAAATAAACAATGGTGGGAAGAAATAATAAGTGGAGAATATCAAAATTACTATGAAAAAATGTATGGAAACCGATAAAAAAATAGAGGTGCAAAATGAAAAAAATGAAAGTATTAATAACAGGAGCAAATGGACAGTTAGGCCAAGAATTTCAAAAATTATTTGAAAAAGAAAACATAGAATACATACCCACCGACCACAAAACATTAGGCATAACAAAACTAAAAGACATAAGGGAACTAGTAAAAACAGAAAAAAATATAACCCATATAATAAACTGTGCAGCATATAACCAAGTAGACAAAGCAGAAAAAGAATGGGAAACAGCATACAAAGTAAATGGATTAGGACCAAGAAACTTAGCAATAATAGCAAATGAAATAAATGCAGAAATAATACATTACTCAACAGACTATGTATTTGATGGCAACAAAAAAGAACCATATACAATATATGATGAACCAAAACCAATTAACAAATATGGAGAAAGTAAAGTATTAGGAGAAAGATTCATACAAAACATAGCAAACAAATATTATTTAATAAGGGTAAGTTGGGTATTTGGAATAGGAAATAATAACTTTGCAAAAAAAGTAATACAATGGAGCAAACAGAACAAAATATTAAAAATAGCAGATGATGAAATAAGCGCTCCAACATATGCTGTAGATTTAGCAAAAGCAACATATATGCTAATAAAAGAAAGAGCATATGGTTTATAT
Source organism: Marinitoga hydrogenitolerans DSM 16785 (assembly GCF_900129175.1). Lineage (NCBI taxonomy): Bacteria > Thermotogati > Thermotogota > Thermotogae > Petrotogales > Petrotogaceae > Marinitoga > Marinitoga hydrogenitolerans. Next base: position 14,010 of record NZ_FQUI01000040.1, on the reverse strand, counting down.
CACATAACAAACACAAAAGCAAGTAGATATGAATGGGCAGAATATATATTAAAAAAAATAAACTGGAATGGCAAATTAGAAAGAGCAAGTAAAGATGATTTCAACTTACCAGCAAAAAGACCAGGATATTCAGTATTAAATAACTTCGGATTAAAAGAAACAATTAATTTGGAAATGCCAGATTGGAAGGATGCTATGAATAGGTTTTTGATTTTGTATATTCGTCATAAAAAAAAAGACATAAAATAGGGGGGAAATAATGAAGGTCGCTATATTAGCAGGAGGATTTGGAACAAGATTAAGCGAAGAAACAACAAAAATACCAAAACCGATGGTAGAAATAGGGGGGAAACCAATATTATGGCATATAATGAAATTATACTCATATTATGGATTCAATGATTTTATAATATGTTTAGGATATAAAGGATACATAATAAAAGAATATTTTTTAAATTATTTTTATCATATGAGTGATATAACTATTGATTTATCTGATGGAGGAGTAAAAATACATAATACTTATGCGGAAAATTGGAAAATTACTTTAGTTGATACTGGTTTAAACACTATGACTGGAGGAAGAATAAAAAAAATAAAAAAGTATATAGGAAATGAGACATTTATGCTTACATATGGTGACGGTGTAGGAAATATAAATATAAAAGAATTGGCAGATTTTCACAAGAAACATGGAAAATTATCCACATTAACAGCTGTACAACCATCAGGAAGATTTGGAGCTCTAACATTAAATGAAAAAAATGAAATTAAACAGTTTATAGAAAAACCCGCTGGTGACGGAGCATGGATCAATGGAGGCTTTTTTGTATTAGAACCAGGAATTTTTGATTATATAAAAGATGACACAACAATATGGGAAAGAGAACCTCTTGAAAAACTTGCAGATGAAGGTAATTTATATGCATATAAACATTATGGATTTTGGAAACCTATGGATACATTGAGAGATAAAAATGAGTTAGAAAGATTATGGCAGGAAGGTAATGCTCCATGGAAAATATGGGAATGAAAAAGACACTATTAATAACTGGTGGAACCGGATTTATAGGTAAAAACATAACTGAAAAAATAAGAAATGATTATAATATAATAATAATTTCTAGAAGAAAAAAGGAACCTAAAAATGGAATCCTTTATTATCAAGGAGATATACGAAATATAGAAATATTTGAAAAAATAGTTTCTGAAAACAAAATTGATACTATCATACATCTAGCTACTTATTATAAACCTTCGCATTCTTTATTAGATGTATCTGAAATGATTGATACAAATGTAAAATCTGTAAATAATATACTTGAAATTATGAAAAAATATAAAATAAAAAAATTAATTAATACAGGGACATGTTTTGAATATGGGATTAAAAAAGAAAAAATTACTGAAAGCACACCACTAAATCCTTGGAATTTATACGCCGAGACAAAAATATTAGCTGAACATTTGATAAATTATTATGTAAAAAATACAGAAATAAACGCTATAACTTTAAGGCTTTTCCCTCCTTTTGGTATATACGATAATCCTAATAAACTTATTCCATACATAATATCAAAAGCCTTAAAAAACGAAGAAATAGAACTTACACCGTGTGAACAAAAATGGGATTTTATATATTCGGAAGATATAGCCTATTCATATAAGAAAGCTTTAGAGTATGAAATAGTTGAAGGGCATGAAATATTTAATATAGCTTCAGGAAATGCGATGGAATTTAAAGGGATAGTAGAGTACATAATAAAACAAACAAGATCTAATTCAATAGTAAAATTTGAAAAGCCCTATAGAGAAAACGAAATAATGTATCTTGAAGCAAATATTAGTAAGGCTAAAAATATTTTAAATTGGACTCCAAGATATACTATATTTGAAGGAATAAATAAAACAATCAACTATCTGAAAGGCAGAGATCGTTATGGAAATAATTAAAACTAAATTCGAAGGAATATATTTAATAAAAACAAATTTTTTTAAAGATTTTCGAGGGGTATTTAACAAAGTATTTAACTATAATATATTTAAAAAATCTGGTTTAAATTCTGAATTTAAAGAATTTTTTTATTCCATTTCACAAAAAAATGTAATCAGAGGAATGCATTTCCAAGTTCCACCCTATGAACATGAAAAACTTGTATTTGTATCTAATGGTTGTATTATAGATGTTGTTGTTGATATAAGAAAAAATAGTGAAAATTTTGGAAAGTTTTTTGCAATTAGATTATGCTCAGAAGAAAATTTAGCTATTTATATATCAAAAGGTTTTGCTCATGGTTTTTTATCTTTGGAAGATAATACAATTGTAAATTATTTAACAACTTCAATATACTCAAAAGAGCATGATTTCGGAATTAAATGGAATAGCTTCAGATACAATTGGAGTGTAAAAAATCCAATTGTATCTGAAAGGGATAATTCTTTTCCAGAATTGAAAGAATTTGATAGTCCATTTTAGGAGGTAAATATGTTTAAAATAAAACAATTCTATAAAAACAAAAAAGTATTAGTCACAGGACATACAGGATTTAAAGGTTCATGGCTAACAATGTGGTTATTAAAAATGGGAGCAAAAGTAATAGGATATGCATTAGATCCTTATACTCAAAGAGATAACTTTGTGTTATCAAATATTTCAGAAAAAATAATAGATGTACGTGGGGATATAAGAGATTATAATAAATTGAAACAAGTTTTTGAAGAATATAAGCCGGAAATTATTTTTCATTTAGCGGCGCAACCATTGGTTAGATTATCATATGAAACTCCACGAGAAACATTTGAAACAAATGTTATGGGGACAGTAAATGTATTAGAAGCTTTTAGAAATACAAGAGAATGTAAAATATTAATTAACATTACATCAGATAAATGTTATGAAAATCAAGAATGGATATGGGGATATAGAGAAAATGATCCAGTTGGTGGATATGATCCATATAGCGCAAGTAAAGGAGCAAGTGAAATAGTTTCAAATGCATACTTAAGGTCTTTCTTTAATCCAAATGATTTTAAAAATCATAATAAAGTAATAGCTACAGTAAGAGCAGGAAATGTAATAGGTGGAGGAGATTGGGCAAAAGATAGGATAATTCCTGATTGCATAAGAGCATTAGAAGAAGATAAACCAATAGAAATTAGAAGTCCTCAGGCAATTAGACCGTGGCAACATGTACTTGAACCGTTAAGTGGCTATTTACTTTTAGGTACAAAGTTAATGGAAAATCCAGAAAAATATAGTGGTCCATGGAATTTTGGACCACAATTAAATTCGATAATAACAGTAAAAGAAATAGTAGAGAAAGTAATAAAACATTATGGAAAAGGTAGTTGGAAGGATTTATCAGATAAAAATCATCCGCATGAAGCAAAGTTATTGAATTTAGATATTAGCAAAGCTAAATTTTATCTCAATTGGGAACCAACATTAAACATAGAAGATACAATAAAACTAACTGTGGAATGGTATAAAAATTATAAGAAAAATGATGTATTTGATTTATGTATAAATCAAATAGAATATTTTGAGAATAAAATAAAGTGGCTGGAGGATAAAAAATGGAAGAAATAAGAAAAGAAATAATAAACCTCACTAAAAAATATGCAAAAAATAAAATAAAAAAAGAGTTTATTCCTGGAAAAACAACAATACCATTTGCTGGAAGAGTATTTGACGAAGAAGAATATATAAATCTTGTAGAAGCATCTTTAGATGGATGGCTTACAACAGGAAGATTTGCGGAAAAATTCGAATATGAATTTGCGAAATTTTTAGGAATAAAAAGCGTAACATTAGTAAATTCTGGATCATCTGCTAATCTTTTAGCTTTAACAGCATTAACCTCCAAAAAACTTGGTGATAAAAGAATAAAACCTGGTGATGAAGTAATTACTGTAGCAGCAGGGTTTCCAACAACGGTAAATCCAATAATACAAAATGGAGCAATTCCAGTATTCATAGATGTTGATATACCAACATATAACATAAAAGCAGAAGAAATAGAATCTGCTATTACAGAAAAAACAAAAGCTATAATGATAGCACATACATTAGGTAATCCTTTTAATTTAGATGAAGTAATGAGAGTAGCTAAAAAACATAATTTATGGGTAATAGAAGATACATGTGACGCACTTGGTTCAACATATGATGGGAAGTTAGTAGGAACATTTGGAGATATAGCAACAGTAAGCTTTTATCCTGCACACCATATTACAATGGGTGAAGGAGGAGCAATACTGACAAATAATCTGCAATTAGAAAGATTGGTAAAATCATTTAGAGACTGGGGAAGAGATTGTTATTGTGAACCAGGGTTCAGTAATACATGTGGAATGAGATTTAAACAACAACACGGAACATTACCATTTGGATATGATCATAAATATGTATATTCACATATAGGATATAATTTGAAATTAACAGATATGCAGGCTGCAGTTGGCGTTGCACAATTAAAAAAATTACCAGAATTTATAGAAAAGAGAAAAAGAAATTTCAAATTATTAAAAGAAGGTTTAAAAAAATATGAAGATTATCTTATATTACCAGAACCAACTCCAAAAAGTGATCCTTCATGGTTCGGATTTCCAATAACCATAAAAGATAATGACGAATTTTCACGTTGGGATATAGTAACTTATTTAGAAAAAAATAAAATAATGACAAGAATGTTATTTGGAGGAAATTTAACAAGACAACCGGCATATGCAGATGTGAAATATAAAATTCATAAAGAGCTAATAAATACCGATATAATAATGAATAATACGTTTTTTATAGGTGTATATCCTGGTATAACCGATGAAATGATTGAATACATAATAAATACATTTGAAAAGTTTTTTGAGGAGTTGTGATTATGATAATTACATCAAAATGTATAATAACAGATGTTATTGAAATATCGGAAACCTTAAAATTATTTGAATTTGAAATAGATAAATATATGCCGTGGGAACCTGGAATGTTTTTGCATTTAAATTTAGATTCAAGTAAATTTAATCCTGATTGGAGTAACTCAAGACCTTTTTCATTTGCCAGTTACGGAGATAAAAAAGCAAAAATTTTAGTTAGAAAATTAGGATATTATACAAATAGAATGTTTGATGAAATGAAAATAGGAAAAGAATTTTATATTAGATATCCATTTGGTGATTTCTTTTTAAATGATAATAGAAATAAAGTATTAATAGCCGCAGGTTCGGGTATTTCTCCTTTTATGAGTTATATGGATTATATAATAAAAGAAAATATAAAATCACAAAATTATTTATTCCACTCTGTTAAAATAGAAAAAGAGTCAATAGATAATTATTATTCAGTTCCAAAAAATGTGATTTTGAAAAAATTTGTAACTCGTGAAAATACAAAAAATATACCTAACAGACATATTGAAAAAAAAGATATTTCAAACTTAGAGAATAGAAATACTTTTGACTATTATATATGCGGAAGTGAACTGTTTATTGATAAATATAGAAATATATTAGAAGAAAATAATATTAAAAATATTTTTTATGATTATTGGAGTTGAAAAAATGCAAAAAAACAAAAAAGAAATAAAAAAAATACTGGAAATATTAGAAAAAACATATCCTAATTCCACAACAGCACTAAAATATAAAAACACATTTGAATTATTAATTGCTGTAATGTTATCAGCTCAAACTACAGATAATCAAGTAAACAAAGTAACTCCAACATTATTTTCAAAATTCAAAACACCAGAAGATTTTGCTAAGTTAAAACCAGAAGAACTGGAAAAGTATATAAAAGGTGTGGGATTATATAAAACAAAAAGCAAGAATATAATAAATACGTGTAAGATGTTATTAGAAAAATATAATGGAAAAATACCAGAAACAAGAGAAGAATTAATAAAATTACCTGGAGTTGGAAGAAAAACCGCAAATGTAATGTTAAGCGTTGCGTTTGGGAAAGATGCTATTGCTGTGGATACACACGTTTTTAGAGTAGCAAACAGAATAGGTCTGGCAAATTCAAAAAACGTAAAAAAAACAGAAGAAGACTTAATGAAAAACATTCCACAAGAGTTATGGAGAAAAGCTCATCATTGGTTAATATATCATGGAAGAAATATTTGCAAAGCAAGAAATCCGGAATGCAAAAAATGCCCAATCAAAGAATATTGTGAATATTATAAGAAAAATGGCGGCGTCTGAAATTCAGACGCCATTTTTTTAAGGATTTATACCCTCTTTTATTGAAAAAATAAATGATATATAAATGATTGTGTGGTGAGAAATTTGAAAAAAATACTTTTGATCATATTGATAATTGTTTCTTATTTATATCTTTTTGCCGAAATAACTATACCTGCTACAATAGCCTCTAATGATAAAATTTTTTCTTTAAAAGATATTTTTCCTAATATTAAAAACGACAGAACCTTAGCTTTTTTCTCTACAAATTCTATTACATATGAATCTTCAATGATTAAAAACTGGATTACATCAACAACAAACATCAAAGATATTTCATTTGAATCAACAATAATTACTATATATTATATAAAAGAAAAAAATAATGAAATTAATACAATCAACAATACAGAAAAATTTTTAAAAACATATTTTGAAAAAAACTTGATTAAAGACTCTCCAAATGCAACTATAAATGATTTTGAACTTAGTAAATATATGAAAGATACCATTGTTTCAACAATACTCAATCTAGATTATAGAAGATCCATGAATAATATTTATGGAAATTTTTTAGTCCTTGATGATTTGAATTTAAAAAAATATATATCCTTTAAAGCTAATGTTTCCTGTTTTGACTATGTCTATATATCAAAAAACAATTTAAAATTTAAAACCCCTCTAAACTTTAATTTAGTAGAAAAGAAAAAGATTGATATATATTCTTTAAACATGAAACCGTTAATTGCTAAACCTGAAGATTTAATAAAATTCCAAGCAAACCGAACAATACGCAAAGGCGAAATAATTTTTGAAAATGCTGTAAAAAAAATCCCCGATGTAAAAGCTGGACAGGTCATACCTGTTGAAGTTTATTTTGATGGTGTAAAAATATTATCCTGGGTTAAAGTTTTGAATGAGGCTATAATAGGAGAAATAATTATGGCTCGTAATGAAAAAACTGGAATTTTAATAACTGGAAAATTATATCCTGGCCCCAAATTGATAATCAATATAGGAGGTAACCAAGAATGAAAAGAATTTCTATTTTCTTAATACTTTTATTAGTTTTTTCTATTGGTTTTAGTGACTCATTATGGAAAAAAACAAAAGTTAATAATCTTCTTTCAAATCCTGAAAAAAATTATTCAGTTGGAGATATAATAACAGTAGCTGTTTCTGAAAATCCTTCTTTAAGCTTGTCAGATGACAATCCTGATCCTTTTTCTGGTGTAATGGGTACTGTTGGCGCTATTTTCAACACTATAGGAAATATTGATTTAATGAAGTTTTTTCCTTTGGGAGCAAATAAACCTGAAGATGTAAAAGTTACAAATAAAAAGGCTTCTTCTCAAAGTAAAGCTTCTGTAAACCTTTATGTTTCAGCTGAGGTTGTAGAAATTTTGGATAATGGTATTGTAAAAATACATGGAGAAAAGGAATTTAAGGTGGATTCACAGAAAAAAATAATGATAATAGAAGGGTATGCCGATCCATCTAATATAAAAGATGGTGTTATAGATTCAAAAAATTTGGCAAATGCAAAAATATGGTATCAAGGTGATACCGATTTACAAAAAGATCCTAACAATAAAACGTGGCTAGCCTGGTTATTATCTGGAATTTCTAACTTATTTTTCTAAGGAGTGATTGATGTGAAAAAAGGATTTTTGTTATTTTTATTAATTATTTTAACTATATCTGTTTTTTCAGCTGTACGACTTAAAGATATCGCATACTTTAGAGGAGCAAGGGATAATCAGCTATTTGGTATAGGTGTTGTTACTGGACTAAATGGAACTGGCGATTCCGGAAATGTAACATCAGAATTACTTTCAAATATGATGAAAAATTTAAACATAAATCTTCAAAATGCTTTTACAACAAAAAATTCCGCAGTAGTTTTTGTGTTTGCAGATATACCCGCATTTTACAAAGAAGGGATGAAATTAGACGTTACTATTACTGCTGCTGGAGATTCTAAAAGTTTAGAAGGCGGATTCCTCATTCAAACTCCTTTATACGGTGCTGATGGTCAAGTATATGCTGTAGCTCAAGGTAGTGTTTTAACTGGTGGTGCCGAGGTCAGCACAACTGCTAACCTTCAAAAAAGAAATAAAGTTGTAGGAGTGATTCCTCAAGGTGCAATTGTTGAAAATGAGATCCCTGCAACAATTGTGTCTAAAAACACTGTTACAGTATTACTCAGAAACCCAGACATTACTACAGCTGCAAGAACCGCATTATCTATAAATGCACAATTTGGACAAAAGCTTGCAAAAGCTGTTGACCCTTCTTCGATAAAGGTGAATATTCCAGATGTTTTTTCAGATGATTTAATTTCTTTTTTAGCATTAATTGAAGAAGTTGAGATAGATCCCGATTCTAGGGCAAAAATCGTTATTAATGAAAAAACAGGAACTATCGTTTTCGGGGGAAAGGTTAAAGTTGCAGATTTTACTGTTAATTATGGAAATTTTGTTATTTCTGTTGACAATGGAAAGGTTGGAGATAGTGATGCTACCATTTACAATCTTGTAAATGCTTTAAAGGCTGCTGGTGCCACTCCACAAGATGTTATAGCTATTATTCAAAACTTATCAGCTGCTGGATATTTATATGCTGATGTGGTGGTGATGTGATGATATCTTCAGTATCTTTTATGGGAGCAATAAGAAATAATTATAATAATGTAAAAAAAGAAGATGTCGCTGCTGAATTAGTCGGTTCTGTTTTTTCAAAGGTTTTTAAAGATATGTATAATTCGGATGTTTTTAAGAACAATTTATTGCCTAAATCTAATACAGAAAAATGGTTTAGAGAAATGTTGATTGATCAATATTCTGTAACTATCGCAAAAAATAATATGAAACCTTTAGTTAATGAAATTTTAAAGGCTTATCAAAAACCTTAATTTATATTTAATATATTTCAAAAATACTTTTTTAATAATCTGAAATAGAAGTGTTTGTATTTTATCAACACTTCTATTTTTTTATTTATATAATCTATTATTGACACACGAAAAAATAGTGATATAATTAAATCGAACGTTCGTTCGAAAGGAGGTGAAAATATAACTAATATCAAAGAAAAAATACTAAATTCTGCTATTAATTTATTTTATAAAAAAGGTTTTGAAGCGACAGGGGTTAGAGAAATTGCTAAAAAGGCAAAGGTTAGCACATCAATGATAAATTATCATTTTGGATCTAAAAATGGGATTCTTGAAGAAATAATGGAAATATTTTTTTCTCAAATGAATGAATATCTTGACAAAGAACATGTAAAGGAAAAAGATTTGGAAATTAGACTACGTTTAGCCATTAAATCATTAATTAATGCTTTAAGAAAGAATGAAAAGATGTTTAAAATAATAATGCTACATATACCTGAAGAAAATACAAAATTGGTTAATCTACGTGCTAAAAAACTTAAAGAAATTATATTTAAAAAAATATGGATTGATGACTTTAAAGGATTTGAAAATAGCGAAGGTATTAGATATGACATAATAGGACCTGCATTAAGTGGCATTATTTTCTCGCATTTTCTACTAAAAGACTTAATTCCTCAAATTACCAATTCAAATATTGATAATGAATTTTACGAAGTTTATCCAGATTATATTGCAGACATCTATTTGTATGGTGTATTAAAAAAATTAAAATAAAGGAGATGATGTTGTGGAAAAATATGTTGATTTTATATTTAAAAACAGAAAAAAACTATTGATTTTGCTCGCTCTAATAAATTTAATAGCGCTAATTGGTTTAATCAATATTAAAATAAATGTTGATATGAAAACATTTTTACCCTCGGATTCAAAATATTTAAAAAGCTACAGTATTATTGAAAAAAAATATGATCTTTCAGATCAATTAATTGTTATGCTTGAATTAGAAAAAAATCCTTTATCTGATTTGGATACATATAAAAAAATATGGTCTTTACAAAGAAACCTGGAAAATATTGATGGTGTAAATTTTATATCAAGTCTTTTTCCACAGACATTACCAGGATATAACATAAAAACCTCTAAGGATATTACTGAAAACTTTTTAAATAAATTAAATGAAATAACTTTATTTAAAGATAAATTTTTTAAAGAAAAAGATGGAAAATATTATACACTATTAACCATTCCATTAAAAAGTGATGATTTAGATGTTGTAGAACAAATAGAAAATATTTTAAAAGATGTAACATATTATGGATCTGGTTCATTATTCTTTACTAAAAAATTATTTGATTATTTGTTGAGATTATTTATTTTCTTTCCACCACTTGCTTTTATAACAATGCTTATAATTTTTTCATTACAATTAGGATCAAAAAAAGTTGCGTTGTTTTCTGTTATTCCTGCTGGATTAGGAGCGTTGTGGACACTAGGATTAATGGGTTGGTCTGGAAGAGATTTGAGTATTGCCAGTGTATTGGTTCCAATATTTACAATAATTATGGGTAGTGCAGATGGTATGCATTTTTTAACTCATTATATAGAATATATAGAAAAAGGTGTTGATAAAAAAAGTGCTATAACTGAAACATTAAAAAGTACTGGTATAGCAATGATAATGACTACTATTACTACGATAATAGGATTTCTGTCTATGATTTTTATAAATTCTAATATGATGAAAGAAATGGGACTTTGGGCATCGTTTGGAATAGGATTTGCCGGAATTGCAACTTTATATATTTTACCAGTTATAATCTCTGGAAATGTTGAACTAAAAAGAAAAAGAACGCATATGTTTGATGTATCTTTTACAAAAAAATTTTGGAATAAAAAAGGTGTATTTATATACTTAGTTATAATATTAATATTTGCATTATCAATCCCTTTTATTACTGTAAAGTTTGATCAAATATCTATGTTTAAAGATTATACAAAAGTAAAAAAGGATTTTAATAAACTAAATTCAATATTCCAATTTAACATCCCTGTTATGATTGATTTTCAAACTTCAAAAGAACCTTTAGATAAAATATATTATAATGAAATGAATAATTTAAAAAAAGAATTGCAAAACGAAATAATTACATTTAATTATCCACAAGAAATATTAAATACTATGGGAAAAGAATTTTTTAATTTTAAGGTTTATCCAACCCCTATTCAAGTGCTCATCATAAAAAATGCGTTAAAAAATAATCAATCTGTTCCATTATTTAGCTTAACCTCTGGTAAAAGTTATTTAGGAATAATAACAACTGTAGATAATTCCAAAAATACGCTTATAAAGGTTAAAAATACAATAGAAAAACTAAAAGAAAAAAACATATTTAAGGATATAATAATTACCGGAATGCCTTATGTTTTTAGTGAAATGAATACTACTGTTTTAAATAGCCAAATGCAAAGTATCTTAATTAGTTTGATATTGGTATTCATTTCAATATTTATTATGATACGAAATATAAAAATAGCCTTTTTTGGTATAATGCCATTATTAGGTGCCTTAATTGTTGAATTCGGTACTATGGCATTATTTAAAATACCATTAAACATACAAAGTGCCTTAATGGCAAATATTACAATTGGTGTTGGTATTGATTATGCTATTCATATGATAGGTACCTATAGATATTATAAAAACAAAAGTAAAAATGCAATAGAAAAAACTTTTAATATAGTTCAAAAACCTATTATGGCAAATGCTTTAGGGTTAGCATTTGGCTTATCCATTCTAAACTTTTCACCGTTTACTTTTCACACATATCTTTCAATAATAATGTGGGTTGGTATGATCAGTGCATCAATCTTCACATTAATATTATTGCCATACTTTATGAAATATGATAAATAATAAAATTATGATATAATAATGATGAAAATACTTATTTGGAGGTGGATTATGAAAAAATTTATATTTATTTTAGTTATTTTTATTTTTTCTCTCGATATATTCGCAAATATTTATGATGTTATTCCTCAAAATTCTAAGGCTGTTATTGTCTTAAATAACGCTAAAACCGTATATTCCGACTTAAAAACTGTTCCTCTTTTTGGAAAAATACTCGACGATCCAACATATGCAGAAACATTAATAACAGGTATGATTGATGCTTATATTCAATCTCTTGAAATGGAAAGTGACGAAGTCTATGCGGGTTTTGAAAATAATATCGGATTTTTTATTATAGAACCCAAAGATAATGAATATGATTTTGGTATTGTTCTTGGTCCTTTAAATAATGGAAACAGATATATTGAAATTTTAAGTAAGGTTATTAACGCTTTAATGCCAGAAAATAATTCAAATATTACTTTTTCTTATCTTATAAAAAAGAGTGATTTACAGGATTATTTGATAATAACCACAAATAAAGTTGCTTATGAATCTTCAAAATTAAAATTTATTCCAAAAAAACGATATAATGATACAGGAATCTATGAAGAAATTAACACTAGTTCTATAAAAGGATACGGTTTTTCTAATGTAAAAGATGGATATTTATATAGTAAATTCAACCTATTAACAGATAGTGAAATAGCTCCAGGTAATATAAATATTGAAAAATCTAAGTTTTTTGGTTTATATTTTTCAAAAACAACTTATTTGCCAAAAAATGTTTCATTTGACTTAAACTCATTTGGAATGAATATACCTGATAAGCTATTTTCTGCTATTTTAGAAAAAGCGGAATGGGCTGAACAAAGTGGAACTATAAATTTAAAAACTAATGAAGAAACAGGTGATATTATTTCAGAAGATGTTATAAAGGTTATGATTAAAACAAGTATAACTATCAAAGAAATAGAAGTACTTATCCCTGAAGACACAAAAACAGAAAAATTAGGAAATGATTATATAAAAATCACTAAGACTCTGGAAAGTACTGTTGTTTCATTATTCCTGTGGAAAGATAATGATATTTTATATATTTCAAATGTTGATAAAAACGAATTAAATAAATATGAAAAACAAGCTACAATTTTATCTGAAAACAAATTATATAATGAATTAAAAGAAAAAATACCTAATGCAAATGTTGGAACATTATTTTTTGACTTAAAACCTTTAGTTAATTTCTTAAAAGATTATTTAGGTGTCGAAGGTTTAGATGGAGAATTTGGAGGATTAGGAAATGCAATAGCAACCAAAACTCCTGATGGAAAAAATGTTATTGAATTCAATTTTGTAATGAAATAATAAAAAGCGGGTCTCAAAGGAAGACCTGCTTTTTATTATATATTTATGATCTTGTATTTGTCAAGTGAACGGAGGACGTGATTACAATTGAAAAATGGCTCTTTCCAAATAAACTTACTAATAAATACAATAAAAATATCTCATATATTAAATATTGATTTAAAGAAGCTATTTAAATTTTATTTTCTAATTTTATAAAAAAACAAAAAAGTAACAAATATTAAAATGACAATAATTAATACTAAAAAAGCAGCCAAAGGATGGCTGCTATATTAGATATTTAAATTATCATTATTAATTTTGTATTATTACTATTATTATAAATCATATACTGCTCGTAGAGCTGCAATGAAAAATAAAAAGAGGGGCGCTACCTACTCTCGCATGGATTTCCCATACTACCATCGGCCCAGATATGCTTAACGGTCGGGTTCGGTATGGATCCGCGTGTTTCCATATCTGGTTTCTGCACCCCTCAATACTCATTCACATGTGCATAGTTACTTAATAAGGTCAAGGCCTCGGGCTATTAGTACCGGTCGGCTCAATACATCACTGTACTTACACCTCCGGCCTATCTACGTCCTAGTCTCGAACTGCCCTTAACTCCGAAGAGTGGGAAACCTCATCTCGGGGCCCGTTTCCCGCTTAGATGCTTTCAGCGGTT
>NZ_FQUI01000039.1 GCF_900129175.1 Marinitoga hydrogenitolerans DSM 16785 | reverse complement strand
TTTAATGAATCTAATTCTCATCGTCATATGAGAGCTCTTGTATTAAGCGGTAGAAAACTTGTCAATCTTATTTTTTATTTACTTAAAAACAATGTACCTTATATTCCCATGAAATAATTTTTACTCATCTTTGTTTTATTATTTATTTTCTTTTATTTTTGAATTTCAATATTCTCAAACTATTAGCTTCTTTTATAGCTAATTATTTCCTTTTTGCTCTTTTTTACTGATTTGACTCCCTACCGGAAATCTTTTTAATCTAAAATTTTAAAAAAACAAAATTTGAAAAGCTAATATAAATCTTCATCTAAGCAAAATTCGAGTTCTTATCAGTTACTTGTTATTGAATTTTTTTATTCCGTATTAATTTATGTCATAAACTCACCTCCAAAATAAAAACAATCGGTTTTCATTATAATTTCTCAAATGGGAGGATAGAAATGTTAAAAAAAATTTATAACACTAAATATTTAGTTAAACTTAAATATTTATAATTTGTACGTACCTTTGGAATACAATTATTATATAATTAGATTTTAATACCCTTTTATTCTTTCCATTGAAACAAAATACTTAAAAAAGGATAAAAATATGTACGGCATTTGTCCGTACCATTATTATATCATAAAGATTTTTGATTTTTGCAGCATTTTTAATATGTTGTTAAATCTTAATTATTTTTTTACATTTTTGCAAAAAAACTTGGTGCTTTTTCTAATTGATCAGAATAAAAGACTTTTAATATAAAAAATAAAAAAGATGGCTTTGCCATCTTTTTTATTTTTTCTCTTTTATTTTTTATTAATATATTCTAATCCTGCAATATTCAAAAAATTCCACGGTTTATTAAAATGTGGTTGAAAAAAGAAATCAACAAAAGCTAATTCTTCCATTTTCATTTTATTTTGGATTATTACTGACATAGTATTAATTGATTGGGTTAAATCCGCTTTTGATATAATTTGTGCTCCTAAAATTATTCCATTTTTCTTTTCATATACTACTTTAAATTTCAAATTTTCAAATGTTGGCATAAATTCAGGTCTATGATTTTCCGTTATAAGAATAGATTCAACATCTATTCCTTTAGATTTAGCCACTGTTTCTGTTAATCCTGTTGCTGCAATATTGTTTCCATAGATTTTTATTCCTGATGTTCCTTGAGTACCTAAATGTTTTAATCTTTTTTCCTTTAGATTATATGCTGCAATAGTTCCCATTCTTATTGCATTTGTTGCTAATGGTATATACTCATACTCTTTCAATGGATTATAATAAACTGCACAACAATCTCCTGCAGCATAAACATCTTTTTCACTCGCTCTCATATACTCGTCAACAATAATAGCTCCATTATCCAACATTTTTAATTTATTCTTAAATAAGTCTGTATTTGGTTTAAACCCTATAGATAATATTACTAAATCTGCCTCATGCTCGCTTTTTGTCGTAATAACTTTTTTTACTTTATTATTTTCACCTTCAAATTTAACAACTTTTTCACCCAATGCTAATTTAACCCCATTTTCCTTTAATGCTTCTTCTGCAATATCTGTAAATTCTTTATCTAGATATTTACTCAAGATTCTATCTTCAATATCTATCAAAGTAACATTTTTTCCTTGTTTTCTAAAAGCTTCCACTAACTCAACTCCTATATATCCTGCACCTACTACTACTACTTTTTTTACATTTTCTATTTTACTTATTATATTCTGAGCATGATAAAAATTTTTTGACAATAATATATTATCCATATTAATGCCTTCAATATCGGGCATTATTGGCCAGGATCCTGTCGTAATAATTAATTTGTCATATTCATTTTCAAATATCTCTCCTGTTTCTAAATTTTCTATCAATAATTTTTTTTCTTTAAAATTTACCTTTTTTACGTTATGCCTCATTTTTGTATTTATACCTAAACTACTTAACTGTTTTGGTGATGAATAAAACAATCCCTGTGGGTCTTTTACAACTCCTTCAACATGCAAAGCTATTCCACATGATAAAAAAGATATGTTATCATTCCTTTCATATACTGTTATTTCAGCATTTTTATATAATTTCGCCGAATTTATAGCGGCAGCAGTCCCGGCATGTGTACAACCGATAATAGCAATTTTCATCTTATTCCCTCCTTGTGATTTTTTTAACTTTATTGCTAAATATGATGATTTTATCTATTTTATTATAACATATTTTATAATGATTACAATTAAGATATAATTACAAACTAATAAAAATTAAAAAATATTTTGATAAATCTGAATATTAAACCACTCTACTAATTGTTTTCACTAGATATCTACTCTAACAAAAAACACAATCAAAACATTACTTTCATCTAATTAATGCAACAGCTAGCCATAATAAAAACATCTCCACATGATTTCCGGAGATGTTTTTATTAGTTTTTCTCTAATTTTTATATTTTTGTTTATATTTTTGACGGATTTTCAAAATTGGGTTTTATAAACGAATGAACCATCTTTAGAAATTTTTAAATCTATCATCATATTAAAATAGATACTTGCAATATTAAAATTATTCTGTATTATTCTTTACTTTTTTCAAATTTCTTTAGTGCTCTTTTTATATCACCTTCTATAATTTTATTTAATTTATATGTTAATATTTCTGGATCCTCATACATTTTATTTTTTATCCAATCTATTATCATACCGGTAAGGGCTATTTCATAAAATTTCACAACATAATTTTTATCCTCAATTGAAACATTTATTCCTTTTGATAATTCTTCAACAACATCATAAATAAATTTAGCAACAGTATCATATAAATGTAATTCCAAACGGTCTCTATCTATTGAATGATATGCATTTAAAACAATTCTTTTGTTATTTTTTAAATAATATAGTAAATTCAAAAAACCTTTTTGCCAATTTTTGTATGTTTTATTTTCTCCAACAGCTTCTAATATGTCTGTGATAAAAATCCATTCTAATAAATCATAAATATCATGAAAATAATAGTATAAGGTTCTTCTGTTTAATCCACAATCTTTTACTACATCATTTACAGTTATTTTTGATAAAGGTTTTTCTTTCATTAATTTTTTTAATGAATTCGCTAAAGCCTTTTTTGTTATTTCAGACATACTTATTCCCCTTTAATAACATTTTCAATTCTCTTACATGCTTCCATTACATTTTCTCTTGAAGTTGCAATATTCATTCTCATAAATCCTTCTCCGTTAGTTCCAAAAGTAATTCCATTATTTAAACCAATTTTAGCTTTTTTTTCAAGTAAATCTTTTAATTCATCCTGAGATAAATTTAATTTTCTAAAGTCTAACCAAACTAAAAATGTTCCTTCTGATTTTATTACTCCTACTTCAGGTATATTTTTTTCAAAATATTCTCTAACAAATTTATAATTTTCTTCGATATATTCCATAGTTTCTATTAACCAATTTTTCCCGTATTTGTAAGCAGCATTTGCTGCAACTAAACCAGCTATATTATGTAAAAATAATCCACTTTGTTTAATCCAATTTTTAAATTTATTTCTTAATTCTACATTTTTTATTATAGCAAAAGCATAATGAAATCCCGCAATATTAAAAGTTTTACTTGGTGCCATTAAGGTTATTGTGTTATTTGAAACTTCTTCGGAAATAGAAGCAATTGGTATATGTTTAAAATTTTTAAAAGTTAAATCTGCATGAATTTCGTCAGATACAATTAATACATCGTTCTTTAGACAAATCTCTGCCATTTTTTCTAATTCGTTTTTTTTCCATACTCTTCCAATAGGATTATGCGGACTACATAAAATAAACATTTTAGCCTCTTTTGCTTTTCTCTCAAAGTCATCAAAATCTATTTCATAATGATTATTTTCTAATTTTAATTCATTAATTAAAAGTTTTCTATTGTTATTTTTTACTGAACTCATAAATGGTGGATAAACTGGAGTTTGAACTAAAATATTATCCCCAGGATTTGTATATAATTGAATTGAGAAGTTTAAAGCGGGAATAACTCCATGCATGGATAATAACCAATCTTTTTTTATTTCCCAATTATGTTTATATTTTAGCCAATTTATTATATTATCTTTTAAGTCAACCGGCTCAAAAGTATACCCGTATACCCCATGTTCCATTCTTTCTTTTAATGCATGTATAACTTCTTCAGGAGCTTCAAAATCCATATCAGCTACCCACATTGGTAAAATATCTTTTTCCATAAAAAGATGTTTATTCCATTCATACCAGTCCCATTTTATTGAATTAGTTTTTTTTCTATTTATATATCCCAACATGAGCCCCCCTAAAAGAAATTTTTATTTTTTTAAGTACATTTTCTATTATTATAATATTATTATATCATATCTGATTTGCCTTTAATTAATCACTTGATATATTAATTACCAATTTAAATAATGAAAATATTTGGTAAATTTTTTATGTGTATTTTTTTGATATACAATGATTAGACTGTACAATAAAATTCTCGGAATTTTTTCAGATATTACTAAAAAAATACAGATGTTCAAGCGAAAACAAGCACAAAACAACCCCTCTACGCTGGGCATAGAGGGGTTTTATATTATCCTTCCATCTTTTCTTTCAATTTTTTAGCGATAAAAGTTGCAACGTGTGCACCCTTTGTTCCTCTTCCAAATCCGGCATCCATTCCATTTTCTTTTGCTAAATCATCATTTAATTGAGTACCGCCAACAATTAATAGTATTTTATCTCTTACACCTTTTTCTATTGCGAGTTGATGTATTTTTTTCATATTTTCAACATGGACATCATTATGTGTAACAATCATTGAAGCAAGTATCGCTTGAGCACCAAATTCAATTGCTGCATCTATAAGTTTTTCTGGCGGGACACTTGTTCCAAGATATTCATATTTTATACCGTATTTTTCAATTCCACCATGTTTTATATCAAGTATTTCTCTTATACCAACATTGTGTTCATCATTACCAACTGTTCCTGCTACAACTTTTACTTTGTTTTTAGCAAAGAATTCAAATAACTCATCGTCTGACATTACTTCTGCTTTTTTAGGTAATGTTAATTCATCTTTTTTTATAGCAAACGGCACTTTGGCCTTTAATTCAACATATGTTGCCTCTGTTGGATGAAGTATGGTTTTTGAGATTACCTGAGCATCTTCTAAACCCATTCTTTTACATATTTCAAGAGCTGCTGCTTCTGCGTATTCTGGTGATTCTGGAATCGTCATGTCTAATTGTATATATCCATCATAGCTCCATTCAACTTCCGGCTTTATTAAATTATTTTCTCTATATTCCCTTATCTTATCTAATCTTTTATAAACATTATCTTCATCATCTAACTCATCTATGTATTGGATTTTATCTGGATTACATAATGTACACCCACCTATTAAATCACATGTTTTTTCCAACCCTTCTGGAAGATTGTTGTATCCAAAATGATGACATACTGGAGCCATATAATCTTTATCTCTCGGAACAACAGAACCTGCTCCTATACCTCCATCTTTTTTCCTAACAATACCGTCTCCCATTCTTTCTGGATATTCACCATTATCAACAAACATACCATTTTCAACCGCTTCGAAATATCCACCCATTTCTACTATTTCTTCTAACATTAATATCGCTCTCATTTTTAATTCTCTAACCTTTTCTCTTACATTATCCCAATTTATCTGAACCATTTCTTTAATTCCATCTAAAGCAATTAATGTATGTTTGGCAGTTTCTACACCACGAATTGAGTTAATATGCCAAGGTACATTTCTTCCTTCGTCTGGTGTAATTGTTGACTGAATATCAGCTTTTGTTAATCTAGATATTAATGTGTCAAGCACATGTATTCTTGTTGCGTCAAAGAGATCAGATTCTATATATCTTGTATTCATTTGAGCTCTAAATTTATAATCTTTAAATAATTCTCTTATTGTTATTGCATATATAAAGTTTAATCTAAATTCCGGAGTTGGTGATACAATTGGGGGAACTGTTGATAATGCAATATTTTCTTTTTTCATACCAGCTTTAACAGAATATAATGAATTAATAGCATGTTGCACCAATAATTCTGGCATAACTTTCCATGCGAATTTTGCTGATGCATTCGCATTGTGAGCACCATCAATTTGTAACATATCAACTGATGCCATTATTTTTTTAGCAACTGCAGCATCAACAAATGACCTAATCATATTTATTCCTCTATATAATACATTATATTGAGGATCTTGATGAGCTCCATTTACACCTTCTTCAGCAAATAATACAGCAACTTCAGGACCCGCAACACCTGATACATAACTATGGAAATTAATAGGTCTTCCTACTTCTTCTTCTATTAAATCAAGAGCTTTTCTTGAAGCTCTTAATTGCTTTCTAGTAATTGGAATTCCACCTATTCCTTCTGGTGTTCCCTCTATTAACCCATCCATATGGCTTTGGCCTAATGTTCTGATAACCATTATATGATCTGCACCATGCCATGCAGCCATTCTCATTCTTCTAATGTCCTCTTCAAATCTACCAGATGCAATTTCTGATGTTATAACTTCTTGAGGTTGAGGATCTATATTGTTAAAGTAATGGGCAGCTGGTAATGCAATAAAATTTTTTAGAGGTTCACTAATCTCATAATATTCAAAATTACCAATTTTTGTTCTTGGAGGTAACTTTTTTCTCCAGGTCCACCCTTTTCTTTTTGGTCTATATTTATCTAAATCTTTTAATATTTCTTCTACATTTAATTTTTTGTTAGGCTCTAATTTCATTATTTATCGCCTCCATGAACAAAAATTCTATCTACATCGTCCCAAAATTTTCCTGCTATTAAATCTCTTCCCGCTTGTATATAATCTATATTATGTTCTTTTGCTATTGTATATACAATATTTCCTGCACCTTTTCCCAATATATGCTTTTCAAAAAATTTATCCACTAAAACTTTTGCTTCCATGCTGTTAAATCCCATTCTTAGTAATACTGATCTTTCTATGGAAGGAGAGGTATGTGTTTCAGCTAAATCTATAAGAGGATCAACAACTTTTTCAACTAAATTCCAGAAATATTTATCCAATTCTTCATCTGTCATATTCATCAAATGTTTAGCTCTTTTTTCAAAATCTGATTTTCTTGGTTCCATTAAAATACCTCCTCAATCATTTTTTTTACCTCATCAACTGTTATTCTTAAATCTTCTGCTATAAATTCTAATTCGGTTATTGTATATTCTGTTTTACCATATCTCTTCTTTAATTCTTTAATATATGATTTTCTTAATTTTTCTAATGGGTATTTAATTACACCAACCTTTGATGGGTGATCTGGTAACACAATATTTTTGCCAGGTATATCTTCATTTATTGGATCACCAAATTTTATTTCAATTCCATGTCCTTTTGCAAAAGTTAATTGTGCAGATGGCAATTTTCCAGCACCTGTATATTCGGTTTCGTTGACAACAATTATTTTATCTTCATCCATTTCTATTGCTAATGCAAAAGCTGCAGCCAAAGAAGTATTTCCTGCAGGGCCTCTTTGCATTCCTTCTATATTTGCTAACATTTCTGTGATATAAAAAACTTCACCCTGGGTAACTAAAACATATTCATCCATATATCTTAAAGGTCTAGCTGCGTTTCTTGGAACATCAGATCTATCAGGAAATGTTGCAAATGGAATTCCGAATCCTGTGTGACCTGTTGTAAATGATTTTTTGTTAAAATCATTGTCTGATGCCATATGCAATCCATGCAGATCAACACTTGCGCCAATAACTTTTGTATTTATAGCACCAGCTTTTTTTAAACCCCTTGCAGTTCCTGTCAAGTTTCCACCGCCTGCATGAGTAATAACTACAGCATCTGGATATTTCCCAAAATTTTTCATTGATTGTTCTGCAATCTCATATCCCAATGTTTCAACTCCTGCAATTCCAAATGGAGTATATAATGACGCATTAAAATATCCTGTTTCTTCAAGTAATACTAAGAAATAATAAAATAATTCTGGACCTACTGTTAATTGAACCACTTCAGCACCATATGCTTCACATGCTCTAGCTTTTTCTAAAATTTCTGGTTGCCCTATACCTTTACTATCATAACATTCTTGAACTATTATTGATTTCAAACCTCTTTTAGAAGCCTGTGATGCAACAGCAGCACCATAATTGCCACTTGTCGCGGCCATTATTCCTTTATATCCCATAATTTTTGCTCTATATGCACTTACAGAGGCTCTTCTATCTTTAAATGATCCTGATGGGTTTGTTGCTTCATCTTTTACATAGATTCTTGCACCTTTTCCTTTAGGAGCTATTTTTTTTATCAATTTATTTATATTTTTTAGTTCTACCAATGGTGTATTTCCCACACCAGTTTCAAGTTGTATTTTTCTTATTTCATCTATATTATATCCAGCATCATTCATCATTTCTTCATAATTAAATGCGATACCTTCTATTTCGTATTTTGTATAATCAACTCCCACAGATTTTTTCATTATTTCATTTTTTCTTGACATTACAGCATCATAACTCATATCCTTCATTCCTGATCACCTTCGATCATTTCTCTTAATTGTTTTCCTATTTGAATCAATTCAATTACAGGTTTTCCAAAATTATGTTTGTACTCTGGATAAATTTCTTCTAATTCACCTTCAACTTCTCTTCCAACTGGTGTTTCTATTTTTACTTTGTCACCAATTTTAGCCTCATCTTCCAATAAAAAACCCTTTATACGAATTTCCAGAGGAACCTGTTTGGTGTCCTCTGGAAGATTATCAGCTCTTTGCTCAGGAGTTAAACCGATAAAATATATTTGAACCCAATCACCTTTTTTTGCTATCATTCAATCATCTCCTATAATGTCAGATCACCTATTAAAGCTCTTGGAACAGGTAAATCTGCCATTGATAATAATCCCGATTCTGCTTCTATAACAGATGGAATCATATTAGTAGCAACAGCAATAGTTCCTTTTCCACCAGGTATTTCTGGTTTTATTGAGAGATTTAAATTAGGATCTCCAATTATTTCTATATAATCTCCTGTATCAACATTTTCTAATTCTGGCCTTACTTGTTGTGGGTGTTTTAATTCAATAACTAATTTTCCATTCATGTATGCTCTTGCTATATGATTACATCCAGCAACCATTCCAGGTTCAACTCTTACATATTTCGTTTCTCTTAAAACATTTGAAATTATAGGCTCTCTTGTTTGTTCAATCTTATCAATATTCCATCCTAAAGCATCCGCAATCATATATATTGATTGTTCAAATCCTATATGTCCTACTATTTTTCCAGTTTTTATTCCTTCTTCAAATTCTTCTACAGTTGTTCCAACACCTTGTGTTTCCATAACTGTTGGTCCAAAAGGTGATAGGTCATTAATTCTTGCAGCTTTTATCTGCTCAACATTTAAAGCTGCTCCAGATAATGCGAGAATCAATGTATCTAACACAAATCCAGGATTAATTCCTGTTCCTAGAATTGAAACGCCATATCTTCTTGCTAAGCTATCCATTTCTTCAGCTTCTTCAGGATGAGTATAGAAAGGATATGCCATTTCTTCTGCAATTGTAATTACGTTGATATGTTTCTTTGCAGCCATGATTATTTGCTCTTTAACAACTTCAACAAAAGAATTTGTAGCAATAATTACTAAATCAGGATTTGTTTCATCTAGCATTTTTTCTGGAGAATCATAAACCTTTAATCCAATTTCACCCATTTCTAAAAGTTCTCCAATATCTTTTCCAACATATCGAGTATCATGCACTCCTACTAATTCTAATTCATATTTTGATAATATGTTTCTTGCTATTCCACTACCCATTGCCCCAAATCCCCATAATGCAATTCTATACATAATAACTCCTCCTTTAAAAAATATTATTTTTGTGATATTCGTAACATAGATAAACCCAACTGTTTATTTTATTTTACAAAAATTGTAAACTTCCACATATTAATTTTATGAAATTTTTTTCATATAGTCAAATTCGCATACTCAAACATACTTATATATAATAAAGTATATTAGTAATGATTAGGATTATCTGGGAATAATCCATAAATTTAGCAAAATTTAAAGATAAATAAAAAAGTGATGCTTCAGCATCACTTTATTCTTCATAAATAACTTCTTTAACTCTTATTAAAAGAATAGCTCCAATTACAAAAAGAATAGAAATACTTAATACACCAAATCGTGAATTTTTTGTGATTTGTGAAAAAAAACCAACCAAAAATGGACCAAGAATAGCTGCAAATTTTCCGAATATATTATAAAAACCAAAAAATTCTGCTGATTTTGATTTTGGAATTAATTTTCCGTACATTGATCTACTTAATGCTTGAATTCCTCCTTGAGATGTTGCAACTAACATTGCTAAAATCCAAAAATCTAGAGCGGAATCAAGAAAATAACCATATATAGTAATGATTATATAAACTAATATACCAACGAACAGCATAGTTTTTACATTCCATTTTTGAGCCAATTTTCCATATATTAACGCAAAAGGAAAAGCAACCACTTGTGTAGCAAAAAGTGCTAATAGTAATTGAGTTGTATCTATTCCAATGTCTTTTCCATACACTGTTGCCATTTTAATAATTGTACCTACACCATCTATATAGAAGAAATAAGCTAATAAGAATAAAAAAATATTTTTATAATTTTTAATTTCTTTGAAAGTATTATAAATCCTCATAAAGCTATCTTTTATAGGTGTTGATGAAGGATCAATATAATAATTTTGTTTTACGTTTTTTAATAAGGGTATAGAAAAGATAAACCACCATAACCCAGTTATAATAAAAGATAATTTTGTAGCAGTTAATGAGCTATTTAGGCCAATTAATTCGGGTTTCATTATAATAGCCATGCTTAAAATGAAAGGAATTGTACTTCCTATATATCCCCATGCGAAACCACTTGACGAAACCCAATCCATTCTTTCGTTTGTAGTAACATCTATTAAAAATGAATCATAAAAGATATTTGCTCCTGCAAACCCGATAGCCGAAAAAACATAAATAATAATACATTTTAACCATTCACCTTCATTTACTGTTGCAAGGAGACTTGTTGAAATAACCCCAATTAACCAGAAAAAAATTAAGAATCTTTTTTTAAAATTTTTATAGTCAGCAATAGAACCTAAAATTGGAGCTAAAGATGCAACAAGTAATGTGGCAATAGTATTACCATATCCCCAATAAGCTGTTGATAAATATCCTTCAATATTTTTTGCCGCAACGTCTTTAAAAAATATTGGCAAAACTGCAGTGGTGATGACCAAAGAATATGCAGAATTCGCCCAGTCATACATCACCCAACTTTTTTCGCTTTTTGTCATCCTATCCCTCCCAATAAGAACCTATTTTTAATAATTATCCAATTTGATAATTATTTCATCATTATCAAAAGTAAATTCTTTAAGATGCAAATTTTTTGAAAGAAAATTTTCAGGAATGTATAAATACAGTTTTTTCTTTTCTAATTTGATATATTTAGGCAATTTGTTTTGGTTTATTGTTGAAATTGGTAAGTTGTGTTCAAACTCAAAAATCCCTGATATAAATTCAGGTTTTTTTAAGATTTTTATATAGTATTTAAATAACAAAACTCTTATTTCTATAATATTATTCCTAAATTTTATTTTTGTTGATAAGTTGAATATTTTTCTTATAATGTCAGAAGTTGAATATTTTACTATTCCATTTAGGATATCCATTATAAAATCTTTTTCTATTTTTATTTCCAACATATTTATTCCTCATATTTAATATTTAGTATAAATTCTTTATTTTTTATTTCAAATTTTTCCAATCTTAAAGCGTTTAATAATGGTTTTATATTTTCGCTAAAATTTATTTTAGAAAAATCTATATCAATCTCATAATCATTAGAATCAATACCTTCAATAAATCTTGAAATTATAGAAAAAACACCTTCCAAAATTTTTCTTATTCCATCATCACCAGATAGAACGAACTTTAAAATTCCATTAGTTAAGGATTTTGGTTTTTCTTTTAATTCTATTAAAGAATCAAATAATGTATCTTTTCCTAAAATATTCACTTCAACCTGAAAATGAATTCCGTCATTTCTCATTTCAATATTAAGATTTTTCAGACCTTTAATAGATGTATTTTCTTCTATTAACTTATCTATTAATCCGTTAAGAAATTCCTCATCTATTTTTATACTCATTTCGGACATATAAATCACCTTCACATTTCTTTTAATTCTTCCATTAAAGAAGAATTAAGAATATTTTTATCATATTCTGATAAAGATTCAATAACTTTTTTCAGCCTTTTCCTATATTTTAGTGGATTTTTATTATATAATTTTTCATATAATTTTAAAGCTTTTTCAAAGAAATCTTTAGCTTTATTATCATCAACTTTTTCCCTGTGTAAATTTCCCATATTAAAGAAAAGCATAGCTTTATCTTCATCTTGAATAGTAAGTGTATTTAACATTTCATAAGCTTCATTTAAATATTCTTCTGCTTTTTCTAGATTTCCACTATTCATCTCTAAACTTCCAAAATTATTTAATGTATAAAAAAGGTGTATATCATATTTATCTTTTACCTTTTCTTTTAAATTTTTTCTAATTTTCAAAGACTCTTCAAAATACTTTTTGGCTAAATCTTTTTTGCCTATATTAGCATACATTATTCCTAAATTATTTTGAATAACAGATGTATTAAATTGCATATCTAATGATTTGCTTTTTTCACATGCATTTAAAGCTCTTAGATATGATTTTTCAGCTTCGCCAAAATTTTCTACTTCAACATTTAAATTACCTAAAATATAATGTATAGCATAATGTTCCTGTTCGGATAATTTTGTTTTTAATTTTTTTACAAAATCAATTAAAAATAAAATATTATTTTTTGATGACAAATAAGATTTAACTTCCATTATAGAATTTAGTAATGATGCAGTGTCGCCTAAAGCAACAGAAATAAGATTTTTCAATAATAAAATAATTCCCTGTTCAGCTGTTTCAATTTTTGAATCAAAAAATTTCAGTTTTTTTTCTAAAAGGGCATTTTTTGTTTTTAATTCGTCAATTTTTTTCTCATATTCTTCTAATTTGTTGTTTACTCTAGATTCTAAAGAGTTTATTTTCTCATCTGTATTTGAAGTTGTAGAGATTATTTCTGGCATTATTAATTTATCTTCAATTTTTTGTTCTATTGATTTATCGCTTGAAGATTCTTCTTCAATTTGAAGCTCAGGAATTGTTTCTTCAGAAGAGTCGCTTTGAAAATCAGAAGTTTCTTTAACTTCGGGTTCAATAATATTTTCTTCAACATTTAGATTTTCATTGACAGGTTCTTCTTCAATTTGAAGTTCAGGAATTGTTTTTTCAGAAGAATTACTTTGAAAATCAGAAGTTTCTTTAACTTCGGGTTCAATAATATTTTCTTCAACATTTAGATTTTCATTGACAGGTTCTTCTTCAATTTGAAGTTCAGGAATTGTTTTTTCAGAAGAATTACTTTGAAAATCAGAAGTTTCTTTAACTTCGGGTTCAATAATATTTTCTTCAACATTTAGATTTTCATTGACAGGTTCTTCTTCAATTTGAAGTTCAGGAATTGTTTTTTCAGAAGAATTACTTTGAAAATCAGAAGTTTCTTTAACTTCGGGTTCAATAATATTTTCTTCAACATTTAGATTTTCATTGATAGGTTCTTCTTCAATTTGAAGCTCAGGAATTGTTTCTTCAGCAGAATTACTTTGAAAATCGGAAGTTTCTTTAACTTCAGGTTCAATAATATTTTCTTCAATATTTAGATTTTCATTGATAGGTTCTCCTTCAATTTGAAGTTCAGGAATTGTTTCTTCTTTGGCAATTTCCTGAGAATTAGCAAATTCTTCGGTTTTCGATTCATTGCTATTTTCTGAAGAGATATCACCTTTATTAACTTTTTTAGATTTATCCTTAAATTTATTTTCTAATTCTTCAGCCATTTTTTCCACTTCAGAGATATCCGGTTCATCAGATATTTCAAAATCTTTTAGATCAGTAATATTCTCTTCAATGTTTTTATTTTCTAAAGTTTCTGAGTCTAGGTTGATATCCATTAATTTATTAATTTCATCTGCATCGTTTAATAATTCATCTAGATTTAAATCAGAGTTCTTTTTTTTCTCTTCATTTGTCATTTTAATCCCCCCAATCAATTAATTTTCCATTTTTTTAATTTGGAAAATAACGTCATTTTTGTTATACCTAAGATATTTGCAGCTTGTGTTTTGTTATTTTTTGTAAATTCTAAAGTTTTTATTATATATCTTTTTTCAGCTTCTTCTAACTGTAACCCGAGAGGTATCTTTATATATTCTAAATTTTCAGATTCTTTAATATTTTCCGGGATAAGTGTTTTATCTAGGATGTCACTAGTGGAAATAGCAACCATGGAATAAATTACATTTTTCAGTTCGCGTACATTACCCGGCCAATTATATTTAATAAGAATGTCTAATGCATCAGGGTTAATCCCTTTTATCATAGTGTTAAATTCTTCATTAGCCTTATGGATAAAATAATTGACAAGTAAAGGTATATCTTCTCGATGTTTCCTTAAAGGTTCAACATTTATTTGAAAAACAGATAGTCTAAAATATAAATCTTCTCTAAATTCACCATCGTCAACCATCTTTTTCAAATTTCTATTTGTAGCAGCGATTATCCTGACATTAACTTTTTTGGGTTTCGTTGAACCAATTCTTTCTACTTCTTTTGTTTCTAAAACTCTTAATAATTTTACTTGCATATTTTTAGGCAATTCTCCGATTTCATCTAAAAATAATGTGCCATTGTCTGCTAATTCAAATTTTCCTTGTTTGGAATGATCTGCTCCAGTAAAAGCTCCTTTTTCATATCCAAATAATTCACTTTCAAAAAGTTCTGGTGGGATAGCCCCACAATTAACAGCAATAAATTTTTTGCTATTACTAATTTTGTAAATAGCTTGAGCTACGACCTCTTTTCCTGTACCACTTTCTCCTGTTATTAAAATAGGAATATTTTTATTAGCTATTAAATTTATTTTTTCTTTTATTTGTTCAACAAATCTTGATTTCCCTATTAATTCTGGAATATTATTTAATTTCTGTTTTAATTTTTCAATTTCTTTTTTTAGATTTACAGTCTCTAAAGATCTATTCACTTCATTAATTAGAACTTTCAAATCTACAGGTTTTTCAAGGAAATTATATACACCAAGTTTTATGGCTTTTACTGCATCGGCAACATCTCCATGTGCTGTAATAATTATTATTTCTTCTGTAAATTTTTTTAGTCTTTCGATTAAGTCCATGCCATTAACATCTGGTAATCTTAAATCTAAAATAACCAAATCAGGCAATTCTTTTTTTGCTAAATCTAGGCCTTCTAAACCTCTCATTGCACAAATTGTTTTATAATTAAATTTATTTAAAAATTCACACATTGTTTTATTTAATATATTATCGTCTTCAATCACAAGAATTTTAGACATTTTCATCCCCTTTTTCTTTTTTTAAATTTGTAAAAATTCCAAGAATTAGACCAAGTACAAAACTCCAAATAGCAGCAAGTGTAATTTGCCAATCTGTAGATAAGGAAAACGTGACAGTATGCGCGGGAATCCAGAACCATAACAATGTAAGCATCGCCCCTTTTAAACCGTCAGTAGGAAGCTTTAATTTAGAAATATTATCTAAAAATCTATGAATGATAATCAACCATGGGCCAAAAAAAACATTTGTAAATAGGGACTTGAAGAATGCTTGATATATTCTTCCTGATGGTAAGTAATTATGTGAAATCAACTCTTTAACAAACCCATTAAATCCTGTAAAAGCAAATTTTATAAGAACTCCTAAAATAGCCCATACAAACATAGAATAAATAACTTTAAAAATGGAAATTTTCTTTTTTGTTATTAATTTAGAAACAACCTCACCAGCAGTACCTAAAATAGCAAATTGGATCATTGCAGCAATTAATGGATTTTCCATTTTACAACCTCCTAAGATTTCTATTATGAGTATTTGTATTCCAATAACATTTTAATTATAACACTTTTTACAGTAATTTATAAACGTCTTTGGAATTTTTTAAATATTAATAAAGTCTAAATTTTTATGATATAATTTAAGTAGAAATTATATCATAGGGAGTTGAGAGAAATGGAAGAAACTATTGCTTCGACAATTTCTAATATTATTCAGCAAAATTCAGATTCGTTAAAAGTGTTATATTCTTATTCTGATTCTTGGTATATTATTTTGCCTATATCTTTAATTTCTACGCTTTTTGCAAAAAAAGTTTCAAAGATAATATTTTTTATTTTAGGGTTTCTTAGTAGTTATGTGTTTATTATACCGTATATTTCAAAATTTGATTATACTCAAGAATTATTAAAACAAATAAATGTTTCACAAGATATAATATATCTTATTTTTTCGGTTATAATAGGCATTTTAACATATTCTCTCTTTAAATCATCTGTCCAGATTGCAGGATTTATACTGGGTGGAATTATAGGATTCGAAATCTCTGGGATTATATTAAAATTTTATCCAGAAATTTTTAATACAGTAGAAATTTTAAAGAAAGTTGATCAACTATATATTCCGTGGATTTTTGCTGTGATTATAGGTTTAATCGTTTCTGTTTTAATAACGAAGAGTTTTGATAATATCGTAACTATTTTAACTATTCTCATAGCTTCGACAATAGCTGCATTTTTCTCTGTTTTTGTTTTAGAAAATTCATTGTTATTAAAAATTGGAGAAAATACTTTATTGGAACATAATATTAATATTAGTGATGTTGAATTAATAACTATTCTTGTTTTTTCTGTTATATATATTATTTTAGGTTTTTCTATTAACTTCAAAAAATCTACTAAATAAGGAGTGTTTAGAATGTATGTTATAGGAATTGCCGGTGGTACAGGATCTGGAAAAACAACTGTAGCTCATAAAATTCGTGAAACGTTAGGAACTCAGAATTGCGAAATATTACCAATGGATAATTATTATAGGGACTTAAGTCATGAAACTTTAGAACAAAGAAAATTGCATAACTATGATCATCCAAGTATGATAGAAAATGAATTAATGTTTAAGCATATTAATGAATTGAAAGAAGGTAAAAGTATTGATTTACCAGAATATGATTTTTCTCAATTTACAAGAACAGGTATAATAGAGTTTTCTCCTAAACCTATTGTTATTGTAGAAGGTATTTTTGCCTTATATTATAAAGAATTAAGAACTTTATATGATCTTGCAATTTATGTTGATACAGAAAATGATATAAGGTTTATCAGAAGATTAGAAAGGGATATAAAGGAAAGAGGAAGAAATTTAGATTCGGTTATAAATCAATATATAAATACTGTTAAACCCATGCATGATGCTTATGTTGAACCAACAAAAAAATATGCAGATATAATAATTCCAGAAGGTGGATTTAATGAAAAGGCTATTCAAGTGGTTGTCAATTATATTTTTAGAAAGATGTTATAAGCACCTTTTTAAGGGGTGCTTATTTTTTTTTCTTTGACAAAGCTATGCTTAAGGCCGTTGTTAATTTCAATATATTTTCATTAAGTGTTTCTATTCTACGACTT
Organism: Marinitoga hydrogenitolerans DSM 16785; assembly: GCF_900129175.1. NCBI lineage: Bacteria > Thermotogati > Thermotogota > Thermotogae > Petrotogales > Petrotogaceae > Marinitoga > Marinitoga hydrogenitolerans. Next base: position 3,935 of record NZ_FQUI01000039.1, on the reverse strand, counting down.
AATGTTATAGAAATTTCCTTCATTATTTTATATCCTATATCAGGTCTTTTTTCAGCAAGATTTTCAAAATCTTTTTTTGATATTTCATATAATTCACATTCGCTTAAGGCTTTTATAGTTGCAGATCTAGGAGAACCTGTAACCAAGGACATTTCACCAAAAAAACTTATTTTTTCAGCATCTAAAATAGCCATAGATTTTTCTCCTTCTTCCAAATGTTGAGATTCAACCTTTAAAGTTAATTGATGCGTGATTTGAACTTTCCCTTTTTTGAATATATACATAGTATTTCCTTTTTCTCCTTCAACAATTATAATTTCACCTGTTTTAAAATTAATGGGTTTTAAAATCTTTGATATTTCTGATAATTGTTCATTATTTAATTCCTTAAATAATGAAATGTTTTTTAAAAATTCTTCCATAATTTATCACCTATTCAATAATAAAAATATATTTATCATTTTCGGAAATAACATAATCATCTTTTGGATTTAAATTCAAATCGTAATCATCTTTTTTTTCTTCTTCAAAAAAATCCTCTTCAGCTTCTTCAAATTTTTGTCTTATAAAATTATCAATAGCGCTATCTGAAGAAAGAAAATCATCAATAGTAAATTCTTTTCTCATGCTAACTAATCCAATAACTATTGAACTCGAAGTTCGTTTAAAATAATTAAAAAGTTCTATAAAAGTTTTACCTATAAAATTTTTAGGTAGTGGTATTAATTTCACTCTCATTTTATCCAATGATGCAATTTCTCTTAAAAGCATGTGATATGCTGGAGATAATAAAGCAGAAGACAGCAAAATAGAATTAAATTCATTTCCCAAAATAACATCATCGGCACCAGCTCTTAAAATATATTTAGCTTTTTCTTCTTTAATAACCTCCGCAAAAATTTTTGCATTATTGTTTAAAGTTCTTATTAATAATATACTAATTAAGGTTCTTTCATCACATTCTTCTAAGCTTCTTCCACCATATGTGTCAGAAAGAATTATTATATATGCAGCATATGAAATATTTGCCCTTTTTAAAACATTTTCTTTAGTGAAATCACCATGAATAAACTTGATATTTAGATTTGGGAATTTCGATTTAAAGTTCTCATAATCTTCTTCTTCTGCTTGATTGACTAAAACTATATAATAATCATCGATTTTTATAAATTTTCCCATAGCTTCTAAAGTTTTCTCTAAATGATTGTTCCAACCTAAAATAACTAAATGATTTTTAAATTTCACTTTTCCTAACCCCTTTCGTTCTTTTATACGCCATTCTACTAAAAGGGAAGCTATACTACCTGAAATAAGAGAAAATAAGGTTACTCCAGACATTATTATTATTATACCTATAATCTTTCCAAGAAAAGTTTTTGGGACAATATCACCATAACCAACAGTAGCTATAGTTACAATTAACCACCAAAAAGCATCAAATAAACTTTGAATTTCGGGATTTTTCCCAAATTCAACAATATATAACAAAAAACCTATGAATGTTATGAAAAATAAAATTAAAACCAGAAGTCTATTTGCAGGATCTCTTAGGATATTTTTGAATCTTATTTTCATCGGAGTCACCTTTTCGTTTGTTTAATCTTAATAAAATTATAACACATATTTCATTATTTAGGATGATACGTGTTTTTTGAAAATTAATATATCATGTGATATAATAATTGCAAGAAATTTAAATTGGGGGTAATAAAATGAAACTTCAGGGAAAGATTACTTTTCTTTTTGTAACGATTCTTTTTGTAGTTTTAGCTTCTTTTTTCACAATAAGCATTTCAAATTCTCAAAACTCTCTTAAAAATAGTTTTTCAGAAAAGTTAATAGTAGCAAGAAATTTAAAAATGGATTTTATTGATAATTTGTTAGAAGAAACTAATTCTGATTTGATGTATATTAAAAATTTTGAAAAAATAAAAGATGCATTTTTTACCTCCTCAAATTTATTGGAAGATTTTCAATCATCCATGAATTTAGATACAGTTCTTGATATATTAAGAAGTATTTATATCGAAAATAATCCTTATAAAGATAAATCGCAATTATATGATTATTATTATGATGAGAATTTTAAAAAAGAAAATTTCGACGATACAATTTTAAGCACATTTTATGATTATAGTGTTTTACATTCAGAATTGCAAACAGATTTTAGAGATTTTATCAATATAAAAGGATATATGGATATGTTACTAATTTCTCCAGAAGGTATAGTTGTTTATTCTGTTAGCAAATACAAAGATTTTGCTATGAATTTAAATGACGAAAAAACCGCTTTATCGGATTTATATTTATTGTTGAAAGAGAAAAATGATAACAATGTACATTTTTCAAATATAGAAAATTATTTTGGAGAACCTGTGTTTTTTGCAGGAATAAAGGTGGAAGATGAAGATTTTGGATTATATGGTTATATAGTGTTAAGAATTTCTTTGAGCAAGATAAATGACATTCTCCAAGACAAAAGAGGGATGGGAGAAACAGGGATAACATACATAGTAGGAAAAGACAAAATAATGAGAAGTAATCTAAAAGGGGAAGAAACGATATTAAAACAAAAAGTAGAAACGAAATATGTAGAAAAGGCATTAAAAGGAGAAGAAGGATGGGAAATAGGAAAGAATTACAAAGGAGAAGAAGTATTAGCAGCATACGCACCATTTAAATATAAAGAAATAGAATGGGCATTCATATCAGAAATATCGACAAAAGAAGCATTCAAAGCATCAGAAAAGATAAAAACGATATTAATAATAACATCGATAATAATATTAATAATATCAATAGTAATATCATTAATATTTGCCAAAAAGATATCAAAACCATTAATAGAATTGAGTAAAAAAGTAGACAAATTTGCAACAGGGGACTTCACAGTAGAATTTGAATCAAAAGGAAAAGACGAAACGGCAATAATAGCGAAATCATTGCAAAACATGTCAAAAAAATTAAGAGAAACAATAAAATGGTTACTAGAAGCGGGACAAAAGATAGAAGAATCATCAGAAACATTAACAAAAGTATCAGAAAAGACAAAAGAAGCAAATGGAGAAGCATTAAGAAAAGCGAAAAAAATAGAAGAAAACGCAGAAAATGCAGCAGCAACAACAGAAGAACTAACATCAGGAGTAAATGAAGTATCAATAGCAGCGCAAAACGTATCAAGCAATGCAGTAGAAATAGCGCAAGAAGTAAACGAAACGACACAACTAACAGAAGAAGGAGAAAAATCAATAACAGAAATAACAAAAATAATAGAACAGGCAGTAGAAAAATCAAAAGAAACAGAAGAAACAGTAGAAATATTATCAGAAAAAGCTGCAAACATAGGAGAAATAGTAGAAACAATAACAAACATAACAGAACAAACAAACCTATTAGCGTTAAACGCAGCAATAGAAGCAGCGAGGGCAGGGGAAGCAGGAAAAGGATTTGCAGTAGTAGCAGATGAAATAAGGAAATTAGCAGAAGAAAGTAAAAAAGCGACAGAACAAATAGCGCAAATATTGACAGAAATCAAAGAAGGAGCGCAAAACGCAAACAAAGCGACAGAAGAAACAGCAGGAGTAATAAACAAAGTAGAAAAAAATGCAGAAGAAATAAAAGAAAAATTCCAAAAGATATTAGAAAGAGTAGAAAACATAAACCAGAGGATAGAAGGGTTAACAGCAAACGCAGAAGAGCAAAGCGCATCAACAGAAGAAATGGCAGCGGCAAGTGACAAAACAGCACAAATGATATTAGAGATATCAAATGAAATAACAGAGATAACAAAAGACGTGGAAGAAGAAAGTAAAGAAATAGAAAACGTAAACAAAAAAGCAGAAGAACTAGAAAAACTGGTAGATCAATTAAATGAAAAATTAAATCAATTTAAAGTATAAAAATAAAAATCCTCGGCTTCGCTGAGGATTTTTATT
>NZ_FQUI01000038.1 GCF_900129175.1 Marinitoga hydrogenitolerans DSM 16785 | reverse complement strand
TCTTTTACTTCTTCTTTTTCACCTTCTCTTATTTCTTCTTTATCTTTAACTTTACTCATTCCTTCTTCTTTTTTTGGTTCTGGTTTTATTTCTTCTATTATTTCTCTTAATTCTTGTATTTCTTTTTCTATCTTTTCTGGTAGTTTTTCTTTTGTGTTTATCATTTCTTTTATTATTTTGTTTGTCTTTTCTTTTATCTCTTTGATTTTTTCTCCTTTTTCTTTTGTGTTTATTCCTATTTTTATTCCCTCTTTTACTTCTATATTTTTTGTCAAATCTTTTGTTTTTTTAACTAAATTTTTCAAAGTTTTTTTAGTAATATAAGAAGACTCTGAAAATATATTTTCAGTTTTTTCTAATTTATTATTATTTTGATTTTTAGGCATTTTTATTTGGAAAGATTTTAATTGAAAGTTTCTTTCAGAAGGTTTTAAAGACTTTCCAAGGTAAATCTTTTTTATAATAAAATCAGAAGTTGTAGGAATTTGTATTTTTTTTACTTTTATATGTATAGCCTTTATAAGCTTTTGCTTATTTTCGACATTTTTACTATAATTATTTATAGTTGCATTATTTAAATATTTATAAAAATTTCTACTTTTAGAAGATTTTTCTTCTACATTGGTATTAATATTTTTATTAACTTTTCTATTAAATAGTTTTGTTACCAAAAGATTGGTAGCCATCTTTTCCCTCCTATTGACTTTTCACCTCCCCAATCTTTGAAATAACATTAGCCGCTTTAGTTGGATTAATTTGAGCTAATGCTTGAATTATTTCTGCTGCTGTATCAGAAGGAAGTATCAATAAAGCGTTAACAATTAAATCAATACTCACTTCATCTCTTGAAAGGGCTAATGCTATTTGTGCCGGAGCTGAGGAAGCGAACCACTCTGCTAATTTATTAATTCTATATTTATAATCTTCAAAAATCTTTTTCTCGTCTTCGAATTTCTTTTTTTCGGCTTCAAATTTTTGTCTTTCTATAGATAATTGATTAGACTCATTTTCTATTTGTGAAGAATATTTTTTTAATTCTTCCAATTGACTGTTAATTTGTGCTGACTTCATATCTAATTCTTTTAATCTATCTTCAATTAATTTTTCTTGTATAAGATATGCGTTTCCTATATCAAGGTATTCATATTTTAGTCTTTCCTTGAGTACAGGAATTTTTTGTAACATATATGCAACAAAACTTTTCCAATCTTTTTCAATACTAAGATTAAGAATTTTTAATCTATTAAATTCAAAATTAACATATACTAAAGCAATTATGATCAATGTTATAAAAGTCGACCAAAAAAATAACGTTAATAATCTTTTTAGTTTGCCTGGTTTCTTTTCATTATTTTTATCTTTATTTGTTGCCATATTTTTCTCACTCCTTCAATTCTTTCTTAATGTATAGTATATCAAATTTTTTTTCTTTTTTTAAGAGTTTTTTTATAAAAATAAAAGAGGCAAAAATCGCCTCTCTTATTTTACACTTACTATTTTAATTTAAAACACTGGACCAAATCCAAATGTCCATTTGAATTTGTTGTTAGTGTCAAAAACACCTTCAAATCTTATGGGACCTATCATTGGTATAGTTAATTTTACCCCTATACCATATGACCATAAATAATTATTCATCAAATTATCATTATTTGAATTTCCTATATCAAAAAAAGCATAAAGGTCAACTGGAACATTTTCTTTATTAATTTGATATTGAATTTCTGTATTGTTCAAAATCATCATATTTCCTGTTCTTATTGAAAAGTCATAACCTCTAATTGTGTACATACCTCCCAAATAGAAATCATATAAACCAAAATCATCCTTTACATAACCCGTTTTAAATCTATTTGCAAATGTAAATTTGTAATATGTTTTAAATATTTTGTTTTCTAAATAACCTCCATAATAATATTCGCTTGTATTTAATGTATTAAAACCTCCAAATAATTGTAAAGTATTATACATTCCGTTATATGGTCTAAATGGATAATCAAGCCTCGAATATGTATATCCAATTCCACTGCTAAATTGTTTATTTAATGGATATGTGTTTGGATTATATTTTGTTTCAGAATAACTAAAGTTCATATTTATATTATTAAAGTCATCTATATTATAATTAGGAGATACAGAAAAAGATACTTTATTTGATACTGTTGCAATGCCACTTATGTTTTCTTGTGGAATACCTTCATTTTCATTATACAGACCATAGCTTAATTTTGTATTAAAAGAAAATTTTGTTCCAAATAAATTTTTTACGCCATATCCTCCATTAAATATATATGTTTCTGATAACGGATTAATATTTGAAGAAATATTAAATGACTGACCATAACCCCAAGGATTCGCCCATTGTAACTCAACTTGCCCTAAAAAGCCCATATACCATGGTGCATTTTCTGGAACAGTATAAGTCAATCCTCCAATGAATTTTCCAGGCTTATTCTTTTCAGTGATGTCTACCTTAAAATCTATTTTATCTTTTTTTTGACTATAAGGATAAATATTCACTTTTTCAAAAAATCCCGTACCAGACAAAGCATAATAGGTATCCTGTATATCCTTTGTGGTTATCACATTATCAGATTTCAATTTTATTGCTGGTTTTACCAAATAATTTTTGGTTTTTTGTTCCGGATTAAATTCCACTAAAACATCTCCAACTTTATATTCCGTAATTGAATAGGTTAATACATTTGATTTGTAATCAACATTGATATCAACAAATGGATATCCAAGATTATTATAATAATCTTTTAATCCTTTGATACTATTTAAAATGTCTATATTTGATATACTTGCATTTTCTGATATATTGTCCTGCCTTAATTTATCTATTATTTCAAAATTTTTAACCTTATTATTTCCAATTATATTTACTTTATTTATTATTACTGGCTTATCTATTATCTTTTTCAACTCTCCATCTAAAACTATTACCAAATCGCCACCTGGAGTTTTTTCAATATTTAGCGGTTTTATAGAAATTTGTGTATTTTTAGAAAAATATGGAAGTTGTTGTAATGACTGAAAAATCTTTTGTATATCTTCAACTTTTGGATAAGTATCTTTAACATCTGGTCTAAATAAGAAAAACTTATTTTCCCAATCTTTTCTAAAATCGAACCCAAAAAGTTTTTTTAATTCTTCTTTATCTAATTTTTTTATTTCGCCATTTAATTCAACATCCCATAAGTCATACTCTTTTATTACATATACTAAGGTATTACTCCCCGATATTTTTTTTGAATCCACCTGTGTAGCTTCAAGACTTAATCCTTCAGAATTTAGTTTTATATTACTAAATACTTCTATATATATATATCCATTTTCGTTATAATATTTTTTTATCTCTTCTAATCCTTTTTTATATTCATTTATATTCAATGGTTTTTCTACTTCTGTATATACTTTTGTTGCTATATTTGATAAATCTAATAATTTATCTCCTAATATCTTAAATTCTACATTTCTAACAATTGGATTCAATTTAAATATAAATTTCAACTCATTTTTTTCTTCTGAATAGTTATATGAAATTGAAGAAAAATATGGATATTTCTTTTGAATTGCTTCTATTGCTAATTTTATATCAATTTCTCCCACAACTGAATTGTCTTTTATATCATATTTTGACAATACATCTTTTAATTCTTGTTCTACAAAAGAAACATTACCCTCGAAAACAACATTTTTTACATTCATTAATGCAAATATATTAATGAATAATCCAATCAATATTATGACTAAAAAAACTTTCTTCATTACAAGCCCTCCTTAATTTCTTTTTCTAAATTTACTATATATTTTTTTATTAACATCAAATCTTTTGATTTGGTTAAATCAAAGTTGTTTTTCAAATATTCAGATTCGATTTCATAACCTTCTTTTTTAAAAAATCTCGTTATTTTCCACATAAAATTTTGTTCCATATTCAAAACATTTAATATAGTATTAGGAATATCTCCTATAGGTTGACAATCAATATTCTTTAAATTAAATTGTGCAATAACTGTTGTACCTTTCATTTTTTCCGAGATTATTTTAAAATATCCATTAGTTTTCTCTACTGAATACTTTAAAAAAGATAAACCTAAACCAAATTTCTTTTTTCTTTCTTTCTTTGTAGTAAAAAATGGATCTAATGCTCTGTCTATTTCAACTTTATCCATTCCACGACCATTATCAGAAACACAAAACCTAAAATATTTTTCAGTTTCTATTATTATCAAATAACCTTTATTTCCATCTGATTTTACAGCATTTTCACATATATCTAATATATGATCACTAATAGTTTTTAATGTTGTCAAATAGGTATCACCTTTCTTTCAAAAATAGCTTTTTTAAAATTTTTAAAATCTCTAGAATTTGCTTCTATTCTGCATGATGCTCTTAATTGTTCCGGAAAATGCGCATCTGTATTAAATATAAAATTTTTAAACCCTATCTTTTGAGCATCTTCTAATTCTTTTTTATTTTTTACTTCGACACCATCTACATCAATATTTTCTGGAGAAAATCCCAAATTTGTAATCATACCGTTAAACCTAAATATATGCGCCGGGATAAATAAGGAATTATATTTTTTAGATAACATATATATTTCATTAATGGTATAAAATGATGCACTTCCTAAATATGGTGTTTCTTTTATTTTGTGAAACTCACCGTCTTTATCACATAATATTTGATACCCTAACCTTTCAGGATCGTAATTTTTAATTATAAGGCTATCTTCTATAATATTCCCAAATTCCTCTGCATCATCTATGTTTTCAAAATATATTAATATGTGAACTTCTTCTTTTGTAGTCACTTCAATACCTGGTATAACTTTAATATCTTTTTCTTTTAATATTTTTGAGTATATTCTTATATGCCTTGCTGTATTATGATCTGTTATTGATATCCAATTTGTCCCATCAAGATATTCTAAAAAAATATCTGGTGTCATAGTGATATCTGCACAAGGCGATAACACTGTATGTACATGAAAATTCCCATAAAATATTGCCATTCTATTCCTCTTTTAATTTTTTATATATTATTCCTGTTGTTTCAAAAATATCATATTTACTTTTTAACAGATTAACATCATTTTCTTTTGCCTTTTCAATTGTTTTTTCTTCATATTCAAAACCTTCAGGTATTATAATAGTATTTGCCTCAACAATTGAAGCTACTGCTACTATATTCGGGTGTGTTTGATGAGTTATTAAAATTGAAGTTGATGACATATTTCTCATAATTTCACTGAGTAAATCACCAACATATCCATTTTTTATTTCTACACTTTCATTAAAAATATAAACTCCTTTAAAATATTTTAATAATTCGGATAATTTCATATTTTCACCTCAAATTTCATTTATAAAATAACATCTCTATTATAACACCTTTTCCAACTTCAGAAATTATTGTCATCTTATCAGAAAATCTTTTCATATTAGGCAAACCCATTCCTGCACCAAACCCTTGAGCTCTTACTTCATCTGATGCGGTTGAAAACCCTTCCTGCATCGCAATCTCAACATTTTCTATACCTTTTCCATAATCTTTTATTAACAATCTTATACTATCTTCAAAATCCCAACAAAAAATCTCTCCATAAGATTCTGAATGTATCACAACATTTGCCTCTGCTTCATATGTTGCAATGGATACCTTTCTCACTAATTTTTCATCAATTTTTTTCTTTTTCAAAAAACTTTTTAACTTCGTCGCTCCAAAGCCTATTTTTTGTATATTATTATAGTCTATTTCAAAATGAAATAAAATTTTTTTATTATCCAGTATTTCACCAGTTAATCGCGACATATATTCTTCTTGATCTAAAACTTTCTTTCTTCTTTCATCATGCACATATATTGTTCCTAATTTTTCAAATAACCATGAAATAACATCATATTTAGTTACTATTCCCACAACTTTATTCTCATTGTTTACTATCGGATATCTTCCAAAATTATATTTTTGTGAAAAATCTATAAAATCCGATAATGTGTTTTCTTCATTCAACGATTTTACTTCTGTTGTCATCCATTTTGAAACAGGCTCTTCTAATCTTCCTTTTTCTAAAACTTTTATTATATCTTCTATACTAATAATTCCTATTAATTTTAATCCTTTTTTTACTACTGGAAGTCCTGATATTTTTTTTATTTTCATTATATTTTTCACTTGTTTTATAGAAGTTTCAGAGGTTACAACTATAACCGGAGAAGTCATTATTTCTCCTATTTTTGTATGCGAAAACATTCTTAATAAAGTGCTTAATAATTTATTTTGTTTATCTTTCATTCTTATCTTCCTTATCTGTTTCCATCGCATCTTTTATTCCCAAACTATATAATTTTACACAAGCGTAATACATTGAAAATTCGGTAGATAAAATTGGAATTTCACAGTCTTCTATTGATTTTAAAAATTTTTGAGGAATTATTTTTCCTCTAACGAATAAAACTGCACTTGCTTCTATAACCGAAGCAGTTGTCAACGTTTGCGGAGTAGTTAACCCTGTAATTAATAGCATATTTGGTTTTGAAAATGCTAAAAAATCACTCATTAAATCTGAAGCTCCTGCATATTCTATTTCTATATCCTCTAAATTTTTTGGCATATGTAAAACTCTTGCATTTAATTTTTTTATTAATTCTGATAATTTCATTTTAATAAATCTCCCCTATATTCAAATTTTATAAATGCCTCATATGTCCATGGTAATTTTTCTTTAAACACATTTGCTAAAGCAATTGCGTATTGTTGTATTTCCCATTGCGCATGAGAATCCGCTCTTAAATTTAAAAAGTTCATTAAACTTCTGGTATTTACTGTCCAATAAAATTGTGTATACTGACCTACTGGCAAAACAATCCTTGCCATTTCTCTTGCTACACCCATTTCTAATAATTCATTATATATTTTAAAAGTTTCGTTATATAAACCATTTATTAAACTTATAACTTTTTTAATCCTTTCATTATCATCAACTTTTATTGAACCTTGCTTATTCTTTGTATCTTGAGTTCTTATATGATTTGGAATATAAAATTCTTCTGCATATTTTGTTGTATATCTCCTTGAAATTTCGTTATAACTTCCTATTCTATGCCTCATCCATTGTCTTGCAACAAATATTGGAGTTTTAATATGAAATGTAAAGACTTGATGTTCAAATGGACTATGATGCTTGTGTTCCATAAGATAATATATTAATTTCTTATCTCTTTCTTCTGAAGACAATTCTTTTCCATATGAAACACGTGCTGATTTAACTGCTGTTCTATCATCACCCAAAATATCAATTAATTTCACGAATCCCTTATCTAAAATTTTTTTTTCACTCATCTTTTTCACCATCCTCATCGTTGTTACTATCAAGAAGCATATATTTTTCTTTTTTCTTTTTTCTTTTTTCATAATAAACCATTATACTAATAGATCCACCAACAAATAAAGTTATTGGCAAAATATAATTTATTAATACTTCTATTTTTATTTCATTTCTTAAATCCCTGAGAGCTTTCATTGCATCTTCTGACATATTTGGATTTATTGTTATAGCTTTATTTAATGCAATTCTTGCTAATGACTTGTATTTTTCACGATCAACTTCTAACATTGCTAAAGCCCATTTAGACAAAACCCTTGCATTTTCTGAATTATAATTTAAAGCTTTTTTATAATAATTCATTTTTTGAACATTAGTATCAGTGTAATCACCTAGTAATTCATAACTTAAAAATAATATTTTAGAATTTCTTGTATTAGGCATTATCTTATCTATTATTATTTGTTTTGCAAAATTTTTATCGTTAATTTCAAAAAAATGTTTTGAAATTAATAGTAATATATTTTCTTTAACTTCTGGATTCTTTACATAACTTTTAGATATTTCATCAAAAATTTGCTCATCTTCTTTATCTTTTTCCATTTGACTTGATATTGTCAAAAATGATTCTACTATTTTTTTGTTATCTGGAAATTTCAAAACCCCGTCTTTTATAATCTTATAAGAAGTCTCTTTATCGCCATATAGATTAGATTTATATAAAAAATTTGCTTTATAAAAAACAGTTAATGGGGTATCCCCCATTATTTTTTCTATATATTGAAATTCATTTAATATCTCTTTTGCTAATTTTGGATCTCCTGTAATTAACCATTGTTTATAGTTAAATTCCAATAGCAAAATTTTTATTATAAGTGAATTCGGATATTTCATCTCTATTTCTTTTAATTTTTTTATTGGCTCAATAGTTGTTTGAGGAGTCAACGATGACATTATATCAAAAATCTTTTTCTCTTCAATATTTAATGAATTATCGTATTTTACCCTTAGTTGGTTTGCAGACCTTAAATATCCACTATAACCCGTTTCAAAATATTTTTTTATATAACCAAAAATTTTTATATTTACCTTTTCGGAATTTATCATCTTATCTACATCAAATTTGCTTGCATAAAATTCTCCAATTGTCTCAGCAAAAATCATCATAGAAAAAATTATCATTGTTAGAATTATAAATTTCCCTTTCATATTTTCACCTATTTTCCTTCAACATAACCATAAAGTTTTATTTTATCTTCAACATTCATAACCTGAACTTTACTAATTGCGTTTTCTGGCATTAATACCTTATTGTTTACTCTTATTATTACTCCTGGATAAAGCATTTTCCTTGCAATAACGACTCCTGAACTCTTTGATTCTTCTATCATTTTCTTCAATTGAAGGATTCTTTTTCTATTTTTTTCAACTTTGCTTTTTAAATTTGTAGCCTTTTCTATTAATTTCTTTAAGTATAAAACTTTTTCATTTTTTACTTTCATTTGTTTTATCTTTTTTAAAAGAGAATTGATTTGAGGAGTTATTGCCTTTAATTCCACAGTATCTTTTTTTGTAATTTCAATTAAATTTTTGTATTCTTCATACAACTTTGGATCAACTCCAACCTCTATCTCAGTACTTACCCCCATTGGACTTCCTAAGTAATATGCTTCTACTTTTTTTAATGCTTTAATATGCCCACCCACAATTCTACTATTATACCCATCTAAAATTACTTCCTTTGCTGAAATCACCTTACAATTAATCATCGATTTATCAATCTCTATTTTTTCTTCTGCTTCTAATATGGCATTTTCAGCAAATTTAGCTATTATATTTTTCGCTTTAATATACCCTTTATTTCCACCTTTTATACCATTCGTTTTTACTGTCTTTTTTGAAAAAACTTTTGCTAACTCTATCTCACCATATATTTCAATATCTCCATCTGCTTCAACTACAAAGTCCGGTCGAACTGAACCACGAATCAACACTTTTCCTGGAAACCTGACATTGCCTGTATTAAAATCAATATCTCCATTAATTTCATAAATTTCTTCAATGCTAATATATATTGTCCCATTTATATCTTTCTTTATTATTAATTCTCCTGACGAAGTAGCTATGATATTCCCTTCTTCATCTTTTTCAACATTTTTTTCTAAAATAACCTTCGCTGGATTTCCTGGTAACCCTGGAATTTTCTGACCAAATACATCTTTCCCTGGTTCTCCCAATTTTGGTGGATATATAATTCCTATTTTCTCACCTAAATTTACGGTAATAATATTTTTTGCAAATTCCCTAAAATCTATCTTCTCATTGTTTTTCACTTTTTCTTTTTTTTCTTCTAATTTGAATAATTCCACATAACCATTTTCTCCTTTTTTTGGCATTGTTGCTTCTGCCACTACTATTGATTCATTATAAGTCGGGTTTAAAGCTAAACTTCTTAAAATATCGTATTTTATACCATGAATTATACCTGCTGATTGAAGAGCACTCAATAGCTCTCCATCTGTTGGAATTCGCCCATCATATATTAATGTCATATACGCTTTCAACTTATCATCTGTCACCTTTATTTTAGTTATAGCCATCATTCATTCCTCCAAACTTTTTTTTAAAATCAGCAAATTTCCCTCCTCATTAATATTTTTCCACATCATTTCATCAAAAACCTGATTTATTATATGAACACCAAGACCATGATCTTTAACATCATCTAAATCTCGTGATTTAATTCTTTCTTTATCGATTTTTTCACCAAAATCTCGTATAGAAACTTTAAAAAATTTTTTTTCTATCTCAAATTTTATTATTATCTTTTTTTGTTCATCAAATTTATAAGTATGTTCAATTACATTTGCAACAGCTTCATTTAATGCCAATTCCATAAAAAAAATTTGCTCTTCATTATCAAATTCATTTAAACGCAAAAAATATTTCATAGCTTCACGTAGGATTTTTATGTATTTTGTTTTGCTTAATATTTCTATTTTTATACTTTCCATAATATCCCCCTATATAATGATAAATTTCGATTTCCAATTACCAATCTTATTTCTTCCATTTTTTATATTTAGATCTTCTGCTATCTCTTTTCTAATTAAAATGATTTTGGGTTTTAGATCTTTTAAAATATCTAATCCAAATTTATATAAATATTTTGGAGATATATCTTCTGGTATTTTTAATAAATCCTTATTCATTAAATTTAAAAAATTAAAATTCAGTTTTTCGGATAATCTTTTCTTTCTATTTTCAAAGGATTTTCTCCTTAATTTTTCAGCTTCTATTAATGAAAACTCACATCCACAATATTGTTGTCTATATATTCCGTTTACTTTGCAAAACTTTGCTCCTTCTGATATAGCATTATTTGCTCTGAAATTTTCATAATAAAATTCTATATTATATTTTCTCTTTAAATTTTCAGCTATTTTTAATATGTCTTCGTGCTTTTTTCTGGGACTTGAAATCAATGTTGTCGAAAAAATTTCATAACCTTTTTTTTTAGCTTCAATTGCCGATTTCTCCATTCTCAAATACATACACTGATAACATCTGCTTTTTTCATCATTTACATTTACTTTACTCATTACATCTAGAAATTCACTATATTCATTTTCAACCAAAATTTCCTCAAAATTCCATCTCTTCTTTAACTTTAAATATGCTTGATACCTTTTTTCGTATTCTTCATATGGATAAATATTTGGATTATAAAAAAATGTCGTATATTCTATATTCTTTTTTTTCAATTTTTTATGCGCTAAAACCAAATCAGGTGCACAACAAACATGTAAAAATATTTTCAAAATTCCACAACTCCCTTTATTTGATTTATCTGAGAATTGCTTAAACCAACTTTTCTTAATTCTTCAAGATTCTTAATTTTTTTTACTTTACGATAATTAATAATCTTTTCTACCGTTTTAGGACCTATCCCAGGTAAATCCTCTAATTCATTTCGTAAAGCTGTATTTATATTTATTTTCTTACTTTCAGTTAATGTATAAACACTTTTTGACAAATAAAAATATTTTTTGATTTTTAAAAAAGTCTTTTCTCCAATACCAGAAATATTCTTTAAATCTTCTATTGACGAGAATCCATACTTTTCTTCATATTCTTTTATATCTTCAGCTTTTTTTATTCCAATACCTGGTATTTTTATAAGTTCTTCTATAGTAAAATTTGATAAATCTATCTTTTTGTACTCTTCATTTTGTACATTTTTATTATCAGTATTATTAACATAAACAAGTATTGATATTATTATTAAAATAATTATAATAATAATACTATTTTTCTTCATTCTTTTTATTCCCAATCAAATTAAAACTTTTTAAAAATCTATCTTTTACACTTAATCCCGTAAGCTGTAAAATTCTATCTTCATCTATTTTTTCAGAATACTTTTTTGCTTCATTTATATCAGCAAATAATCCTGAACATATGGCAAAATAGCTTTTACCACTGTTTTGAAATCTATCCTTATATACAAAGACTGGTAATCCTGCATTACGTAGCGTAAGTGCTGTAAAAAATGCATTCTCTTCTGTCAAATATAATCTTAATTGGACTGTAAAAACTTTTTGAACATCAGAATTTAATGTTTCCGAATAAAAAGAATATAAATCAGTTGCAATTTTTGTTAAAAAATATTCTTTTTCATGTTCTAAAGAGTTAATACTCTGAAAAAATACATCTTTCCCATTTAACAATGTCACTCCACCTATTTCATTATTTTGAAAACTACTTTTTGATTTTTTTATTAAATAAAATAAATCTATTTTTTCTCTTTCTATAATACCTTTTGGTTTTATATTAAGAAATTTTTCTATTTCTTTAAAATCCACATAAATTTTTTCTTTAAAGTCTTGATTCACTTCATTATCAAATTGAGTAACTTCCTTTAATTCGTTTATTTTAACTTCTAAATTTCTTATTTTATATTTTAAATACAGTGTGTAGGAGGTTACTATAGCTAATATCATTGGAATTATTATTAATAATGAAGTTATAAAAATCAAACCCCAATCTTTTTGCTTCCGTATCACAAAAATCCACCTCTAAAATACTCTTTCACTTCTTTTATTACTGTTTTCAATTCATCATAAGGAATTTTATATTCTATAAGTTTTCCTGAAGAAGTAAAAAGTAAAAATTTATTTTTACAGTAAAAATTTTTAATATCTATATTTTTAACAAGTTTATATGAAATATCAAAATTATCTAGCATTTCTTTTTCGATCTTTTCAAATGTTTCAAAATTCAGGAATCCATAATACCATGAAATATATAACTCAATTATAAAACTTATAGCAAAAATTTGAGAATAATTTTTATCAAATCCCGCTTGTTTATTATAAAATAAACTCATAACATTTTCACCAGGAAAAATTTTATTTTCATTCTTTATATAATATATCCATTGTTTTGAAGAATAAAAAACAAAATCTTGTAGGTCTATATTTGAAAAGTTCATCTTCGAATAATTCAAAGCTAAATCCGAAATTTTAGAGTTCAATATTTTGCCAATTATATAAGGCACAACAAACATATTTCTAAAATCTTTTTCAGGCAATGATTCAAAAAATTTTGTATCTATCTTAATTTGAGAAGGATAACCTTTTTGAGTTAAAAAATCCTTTTTCCAATTAAAATTCAAATAATATTTGCCTTTAATTGGTAACATTATAGCAGAATTAAGTGTAGTTGGAAAAAAATAATAATTTTCTATACCAATATTTTCTAAAACATATCCTGAAAAATCTAAAACACTATATCCACCAAAAACATGCACTGAATTTATTTCATATTCGGAAAGTTTCAGTATTAAAGTTAAATATTTATCCAAACTTTTTAAATTTTCATTGCCTAATAATGCAATTGAATTATTTAAATTCATTTTATTTATTAATTCCACTTTTTTATCAAAAATTATATAGTTATTATATTTTTTTTCATTAATATATTTTTTGAAATAATTATACCCAACAGAGATCTCAATATTTTGAGATTCTCCTATTTCAAAAAAAATCTTTTTCAAAGTATTCACCTCAAATTATCAAACCATCAAATAAATTAGCTATTATTTTTTCAGTAGATTGAGAATTAAAACCACTTTCTTGAATTATTAATTTAGGGATATTTAAATATGAAATCATCTCTCCCATATCTTTATAATCTTCATCTTCTAGATTAAATGTTGTTGTTAAATCATCTTTATGCGTATTAGAACCAAAAGAAATTATGAGAAAATCGGGATCAAAATCCTCAATTTCCAATAAAGCTTTTTCTAAAACACGTAAATATATTCGACCATTAATGTCATCTTTTAAAGCAAAGTTGACGTTATATCCTTTCCCTTCATTTTCACCTATTTCCCATTCAAATCCGGAAATATATGGATAATGGTTTGAAGGATTACCATGAATACTAACAGTTAAAACTGTATTATCATTATAAAAAACATCTTGTGTTCCGTTTCCTGCATAAAAATCCAAATCTAAAACGGCTACATAAATATCTCCAGTTTTTTGAAGATACCTTGTTGCTAAAGCTGCATTATTAAAGTAAGATCCTCCTCCACAATAATTAATACCAGCATGGTGTCCAGGAGGCCTTGAACATGAATATATAAGGTCTTCTCCTTCCAATAACAAAGATGCACCTGTTAAAGCGCATTTCGCACTTATCCAGGCCATTTCAAATGTATTCTTGCTAATTGGTGTCTTAGTGTCCATACACATATCATATCCAAAAACTCGTGGAAAATATTCTTGATTATTTTCTAATGTATACTGTTTTTCTTTCAACCAACTCACATAATCTGATGAATGAACAAAATACAAATAGGATCTTGGAAAATCTTTCGAGCTAACTATAATATTTCCATATTTCAATTGTATAATTTCCTTTATTCTTTCTATTCTTCCTGGTTTATCTCGATTTTCAACCATATTAAAACCATTTAATTCATTTTTAGGTGAATAAAAAACATGCCTGGGATCATATACAACTCTCATAAATTTTCCTCCATTTCGGAAATAAGGTTTATCCTTTTTTCGTGTCTCCCTCCTTCAAAAGGGGTATTTAAAAATGTATCAACTGTCCATTCTGCAAGTTCAAATCCCATAGTTCTTCCACCAAGAACTAAGACATTAGCATTATTATGTTGTCTTGCTAACTCTGCCATTTTTGGATAATACGCCAAAGTAGCTCTTATTCCTTTGACTTTGTTTGCTGCAATAGACATACCTAATCCCGTCCCACACATTAATATACCATAATCGACTTCTTTATTTGCAACTTTTTCACTTACTTTTTTTGCATATATTGGATAGTCCACCCTATCTTCAGAATAAGGCCCTTCATCAATAACCTCTATCCCTTTATTTTCTAGATATTTTTTTAAATGTTCTTTCATTTTATAGGCTGCATGATCAGAACCAATAGCTATTTTCATCTATCATCACCTCTTTTATATTTATTGTTCCTAAAACATTTGAATCTCTATCAAGAATTAATAGTGTATTTTTCTTATAATTTTTAAAATCACTTTTTAATATAATATTTAAAATATTCTCTGAACCTATTAACTTAATTCCAAAAATACATTTTATATAAAATGGTTTATTATATAACACTATTTTTCCATCTTCACCATATTCACCATTTATCTCTATAATACCAAAATCTTTTTTATTCAAAACCTTAATTCCTCTAGAATTACCAGATAATTCTATATAACCTTTTTTTTCTAACGCCTTCAAATGAGCATGTATAGTTGAAACACTTTTTAATTCAAAATATTCCCTTATTTCTCTCATTGATGGCGGATAACCTTTTATCTGAATATAAAAATTGATATATTCTAATATTTTCTTTTGCTTTTCGGTAATATTTTTCATATAACTGCCTCCGGCAGATAGAAATTAAATATCAAAAATAATTCTCAATAAAATATTATTTTCATTTTGTATTATTTTTGGATATGCTACAGCTTTTATCTCAATATTATTTTTTAAATTGATTATTTTAGAAAAATAAATTTTTAAATTTTTTTGTATTATTTCTACTTTTGATGGAAATAGACCTTCATATACTTTGTTTAAAGAATAATTTCCTATATCAAATATTATATCGTCTATTTCTTTTGAATTTATATTATATATATATTCTCTCTCCATCCCACCAACAATCGGGTTAAATACTTTATTAAATGCATCAAATAAATCTTCTGTTATCTCTACAATATTTTCTCCTTTTAATTCAAACATTATATCTGCAGAATGATTTAGTTCCTTACTCATCTTCTTCAACCACCACAGCAGCATCAGCTACAGTATCTTCTTTATCTAATCTAATGGCTCTAACGCCTATAGCATATCTACTTAATTTTGAAATTGTTGAAACTTCTTCTCTAATTGCTTTACCTAATTTCGTAAATACAATAATATGACTATCTTCATCAACAGTTAACGCCTTTACAATATCGCCTATACGGGAAGTCCCCTTAACACATTTAAGACCAATTCCACCCCTGTTTTGTATTCTAAAGTCTTCAAAATTTACACGTTTAGCAAAACCATATTCTGTAATTAACAGCATACTTTTCTTTTCATCAACTTTTACAGCATTAACTACATTATCATTTTCTCTTAATTTTATAGATCTTACTCCTGAAGCTGTCCTTCCCATTGTCCTAACATCTGATACTTTAAATCTTAAACTCATACCTTTCTTACTAATTACTAACACTTCATCATCAACTTCAACAATTAGTGCATCGATTACCATATCATCTTCTCTAATAGTTATGGCTTTTAGTCCATTTTTTCTAATATTTGAAAATGCACTTAAAGGTGTCCTTTTTACCACACCATTCTTTGTAAATAACATAATATATTTATTTTCAATATCTTTTTCATTCTCTATAGGAATTATTGTTTTTATTTTTTCATCATTATCCAGATACAAATATGTACTTATATGTTTACCTTTTGTTTCTTTAGTACTTTTCTCAATATTATATGCATGCAATTCAAATGCTTTACCTTTAGATGTTACAAATAACAATCTTGATAAACTATTCGTTTGTAAAACCTGGATTATAAAATCATTATCTGATTTTTTAATCGCTTTAGAGCCTTTCCCACCCCTATTTTGAACTTTATATTCATCACTACTCATTGATTTTATATAACCCCATTGAGTTAACACTATAACTAAATCTTCCTCTTCAATATTATCCATATCTTCTATTTTAGATCCTTGATTTGTTATTTTTGTTCTTCTTTCATCTCCAAATTTTTCTTTTATTTCTTTTAATTCTTGTTTTATAATCTCGAGCATTTTTTCTTTATTACTTAAAATTTCCATGGCTTCTTTTATTTTTTTGGTTAATTCTGCATATTCTTTTTCTAATTTTTGACCTTCCAATTTCGATAAACTTATTAATCTCATGTCAACAATTGCATTAGCCTGTTCTTTAGTTACATTGATTATCTCCATTAAACTATTAACCGCTTCCTCTCTTCCTTCTGATTGTCTGATAATCTCTATAACAGACTCTATACCTTCTGAAGCTTTCATTAAACCTTCAACAATATGAGATCTTTTTCTTGCTTTATCTAATTCATATTGAGTTCTTCTTGTAACTACATCAATTCTATGTTCTATAAATGCTTCTAATATTTCCTTTAAATTCATTACTCTTGGTTTTCTTTTATCTATAACAGTCATTTGAACTGCAAATGATATTTGCAATGATGTATGTTTCAACAATTGATTTATAATTCTTTGAGGATTTACATTTTTCTTTAATTCAATAACAACACGAATACCTTCTTTATCAGATTCATCTCTAATATTTTTAATTCCTACATCCTTTTTATTTTCTTTTTGTTTTGTCACATAATTTGCTATTTGAGTTATCAAATCTGATTTTGGAACTCCATATGGGATTTCTTTTATAACTATACTCATTCCACTTTTATTTTCTTCTAACTCATATTTTGATCTTATATGAAAAGATCCTCTTCCCGTTTCATAAATTTCTTTTAATTTATTTCCATCAACAATTATGCCCCCTGTTGGTAGATCTGGACCTTTAATATGTTTCATTAGATCTTCTATTGAAGATTCTGGATTATCAATTAATTGATTTATACCATCAACTAATTCTTTTAAATTATGTGCTGGAATATTTGTCGCCATACCTACAGCAATCCCATTTACACCATTCATTAATAAATTTGGTAGTCTTGTAGGTAAAACTAATGGTTCTTTTAAAGAACCATCAAAATTATCCATCATTTCTACTGTGTTTTTATCTATATCCATTAACATATATTCCGCTAATTCATGCATTTTAGCTTCTGTATATCTCATAGCTGCAGGAGGATCTCTATCAATAGATCCAAAATTCCCTTGACCAATTACCAATGGATATCTCAAACTAAATGGTTGAGCCATTCTAACTAACGCATCATATATTGCAGCATCACCATGAGGGTGGTACTTACCCATAACCTCTCCAACTATACGAGCACATTTTTTATATGCTGCTGTATGCCTTAAATTAAGTTCATCCATTGAATATAATATTCTTCTTTGAACAGGCTTCAAACCATCTCTAACATCAGGAATAGCCCTGCTTGTAATTACACTAAGAGAATATAATAGATATGACTCTTTTAATTCCTGTTCAAATGATCTATTTAAAATTTCACTCATTAAAATTTACCTCCTAAATTACGAAATTTTAGCTCCAGGTTCAATATCTCCATCTACTGTTAAGAGAACTAATTTGTCTTTTATTTTTGCTGCTAAAAGCATACCATGTGACTCAACACCCATTAATTTAGCAGGCTTTAAATTAGCTACTACTATTATCTTTTTACCAACAAGTCTTTCTGGTTCATAATGATTTGCTATTCCTGCAACAATTTGTCTTTTACCTAATTCGCCTAAATCCAATTGTAATTTAATCAATTTTCTTGACTTTTTTACTTTCTCTGCTTCTAAAATTTCTGCAACTCTTAAATCTACATTTTTAAAATAGTCTATATCAATCAAAACATTTTCTATTATTTCTTCATTGTTCTTTTTTTCTTCCATTTGATTTTCCTCCCTTTTCATAATAATAACTTTCTTCCAATTTTTTACATCTATTCTTTTAAATATAGGATCTCCAATATTTATTTTATTACCCACAGGTAATAATCCAATCCTTATATTTTTATCTTTTATATAATTTTCCGGATTTTCAATTGATAATTTTCCTAATATTTTCATGGTTGTCTCAGGCATAATTGGTGAAATTAATAAAGCTATTATCCTTATAGAATCCATTAAATTATACATAACTGTTGCCAATCTGGCCTTTTTAGACTCATCTTTCCCTAATAACCACGGTTCAGTTAAATCTATATATTTATTAGTAAATCTTACTAATTCCCATAAACTTTCTAATGCATGTGTAAATAAATATTTGTCCATATAATTCTCATATTTTTCTATAGTTGAATTGATTAAGTTAAACAATTGTTCATCAACATCTTCTTTTATATCTGGTTCTGGTATTATACCTTCAAAATATTTATTCACCATAGTTAATGTTCGATGAACTAAATTACTTAAATCATTCACTAAATCAGAATTATATCTTGTAATAAGATTATCTTCTGAAAAATCTCCATCTTTTCCAAAAACTATATCTCTCATTAAATAGTACCTGATTACATCATTACCATATGCATTTACTAAAACTCTTGGATCAATTGCATTTCCTAAAGATTTTGATATTTTTTCACCATTAACAGTTAACCACCCATGTGCAAATATTTTTTTAGGAAGAGGAAGTCCCACAGACATAAGCATAGCAGGCCATATTAATGAATGAAATCTGTTAATTTCCTTTCCTATTAGATGTAAATCAGCAGGCCAATATTTCTCAAATAACTCCATATTTTCAGGATATCCTAATGCACTAACATAATTTATTAAAGCATCAACCCATACATAGATAACATGTTTAGGGTCATTAGGCATCGGAACTCCCCAATCAAATGTTGTTCTTGTTATACTTAAGTCTTTTAATCCACTCTCTAATATTTTCAACATTTCATTTTTTCTAAATTCTGGTTCAACGAAACTCGGATTTTCTTCAAAATATTTTTTCAATGGCTCATTATATTTAGAAAGTTTAAAAAAGTAATTTTCTTCTTCTACCCAATTAACTTCTCTACCACATGACGGACATATTTTTTTCCTTTCTTTTTCTTCTATTTCATCGTTAGTCCAATATGTTTCACAAGGAACACAATACCATCCTTCATATTTTCCTTTATATATATCTCCATTTTTTAACATTTTTTCAACAAAGAATTGCACTGTTTTCATATGTTGATCATCTGTTGTTCTAACAAAATAATCATTCGTTATTTTTAATTCTTGCCATAAAGTCTTAAATTTACCAGCTAATTCGTCACACAATTTTTGAGGATCTATTCCTTTAGCTTTTGCCGCCTGTAAGATTTTCTGTCCATGTTCATCTGTTCCAGTTAAATAAAAAACATCAAATTCTCTCATTCTTTTATATCTTGAAATTATATCTCCAACAATAGTTGTATAGCTAGAACCAATATGAGGTTCGGCATTAACATAATAAATTGGTGTAGTTACATAAAATTTTTTCATTTTTCTTCCTCCAATCTTCTTTCTTATTTTATTATATTATATCATATATACCACTTCATATAATTAAGAAGATTTTAAAATTTCAGTCATATTTTTGTTTTCCCTTCATATTTTTTTTACCATTAAACGTTGTTTTATTTAAAATAATATGTTAAAATATTGAAAACAAAGTTTATTAAGGAGGTATTGAAAATGCGAATGTCAAAATATTATGCACCTACATTGAAAGAAGTTCCAAATGATACTGAAATAAAAAGTCATGAGTTATTAATAAGAGGTGGGTTTATTAGAAAAACTGCTTCCGGTGTTTATACTTACTTACCATTAGGAACAAAAGTATTAAAAAAAATCGAGAATATCGTTCGTGAAGAAATGGAAAATATTGGTTCTCAAGAAATACTAATGCCAATAATTCAGCCTGCTGAAATTTGGCAAAAAAGCGGCAGATGGGATGATTATGGTCCAGAAATGATGAAACTCAAAGATAGACACGACAGAGATTTTACCTTAGGTCCTACTCATGAAGAAATGATTACCACCATCATAAAAAACGAGTTGAGGTCATATAAACAATTACCTATATCTTTATTCCAAATTGCAAATAAATATAGAGATGAAATTAGACCTAGATTTGGCGTTTTAAGAGCCCGAGAATTCATTATGAAAGACGCTTATTCTTTTCATGACTCTGAAGAATCTTTAAATGAAACTTATGAAAAATTTTATAAAGCATATGAAAATATATTAGAACGATTAGGTGTTGATTATTTAGTTGTAGAAGCAGATACTGGAGCTATCGGCGGAAGTAATTCACACGAATTTCAAATTAAAGCTGAATATGGCGAAAGCACCATATATTATTGTGATTGCGGATATGCCGCAACAGATGAAAGAGCTGAATCTAATGTTGTTTTTGATACCACAAACGAAAAAGAAAACAATATTAATAAGGTTGATACTCCAAATGTAAAAACGATTGATGATGTTGCTACTTTTTTAAAAACGGACAAAAATAAAATTGTTAAATCTTTATTATTCAAAAGTCGTGAAGGTTGGGTTTTAGCCTTAATTAGAGGTGATTATGAATTAAATATTGCTAAACTCAAAACATTTTTAAGCGATCAAACATTAACTCTTGGAGAACCTGATGAGATTTATAAAACATTTGGTGTTGAAATAGGCTTTATTGGTCCAGTTGGCATCAAAAATGTTAAAATAATAGCTGATCATAGCATTAAAAATATGAAAAATTTTGTTGTTGGCGGAATGGAAAAAGACAAACATTACATAAACGTTAATCTAAACAGAGATTTTAAAATAGATTATTTTGCCGATATTCGTATGGTTTCAAAAGGCGAACCATGCCCAAAATGCGGCGATCCATTAAAAGAAATCAAAGGTATAGAAGTTGGACAGGTTTTCAAACTAGGAACAAAATACTCAGAAAAATTGAATGCTTATTATACAGCAGAAAATGGAAAAACAAAACCATTTATCATGGGATGTTATGGTTGGGGTGTTTCAAGAACTTTAGGAGCTATTGTTGAACAATTACATGATGATTATGGAATGATATGGCCTAGAAATATTGCACCATTTGAAATAGTTATTATCCCTGTTTCAACGAAACAAAAAGAATTAGTGGATAAAGCAGAAGAAATTTACAATCTATTAAAGGATAAATATGATGTTTTATACGATGACAGAGATGCTTCTCCTGGTTTCAAATTCAAAGATGCCGACCTTATTGGCATTCCATTAAAAGTTGTCTTAGGTAAAAAAATGAAAAATGGAAAAGTCGAAATAAAATTAAGATATGAGAAAAATTCTCAAGAAGTTGATATTTCTAAATCTTACGACGATTTATTAAAAAAGATTGAACAAAAATTAAACGAATACGACCCAAAAATTTACTTTAATTCTATTGACAAAGACTAATCTTCATGTTATAATAATCATTGCGTCGGAGAGGTGGCCGAGTGGCCGAAGGCGCTTGCCTGCTAAGCAAGTGAGGGTTATTACCCTCCGTGGGTTCAAATCCCACCCTCTCCGCCATTTTTTTTACCTATTTTATACTTTATAATATGTGCCCGTGGCTCAATTGGATAGAGCATTGGACTGCGGATCCAAAGGTTGCTGGTTCAAATCCAGTCGGGCACACCAAACAAAGAGGAGGTTAATTTAACCTCCTCTTTGTTTTTACCACACATATTTATCTTTTAATATTTCTTTT
>NZ_FQUI01000037.1 GCF_900129175.1 Marinitoga hydrogenitolerans DSM 16785 | reverse complement strand
AAATTTACATTCCAATATGGATGATTAAAAACCAATTTAATTTAGAAATATTTTAAATAGCTATTTTTAAACATTTTAATTGTCGATAACTGCTTTATTTTTTAAAAAATTTCTTTATAATTTTATCAATTTCTAAAATTATTCACACCAAAAGAATTTTAGAAATTGTCGATACAACACATTTTTATTAAAATCTCTTATCGACATTATAAAAAATTTGAAGTTTTATCTTCTACAACACCCCAAAAATTCTTATTTAACCATCTTTCATTTCTGCTCTGAAATACTATAATTGAATCTTCATCTTTTCTAATAACCTCTTCTAATTCTTTTTTTAACTTAAAAATTTCAGATTTTGTTAATTCCCCTTCAAATACAGAATTTTGTATGTGATACAAATACTTTTTACATATTTTAAATACTTTGGGTAATATTTTCTGTCCTACACCATCCTTATCAAATTTTATATCATAAACAAGTATAATATACATTTTTTCACCACCATAATTTAAAACCTTCATATTCTTTATCTTTTAATAGATGTTTTATTATTTTATAACACTCTAACCTTATCAAGAATTTATAGGACACATTTTTCTTTAATTCTTTATGAAAAATTTTTCTATTTAATCTTTCATCATATTCTTTTAAAATTATTTTTCTTGCTGATTCTTTTAAATACAACCCATTTAACTTTTCCAAAAAATCTTTTTCTGTTATCATTTTTTTATTTAATAATGTAAAAATCATTCTATCAACTATTAATGGTTTAAATATTTCTGATATGTCTAAACTTAACGAAAATCTTCTTTCTCCAGGTTCATGTAAAAAACTAATTGTTGGATTTAAGTAAGTTTTATATATTTCAGATAATGTAGTTGTATAAATAAGTGAATTTACAAATGATATCAAAGTATTTATTATATTATCTGGCGGTTTTTTTATTCTTTTTTCAAATTTATAATCAACTATTTTATTCCACGAAGTGTAATAATTTTCTCTAATATTTCCCTCTATTCCCATTAAAGAACTTATTGTATTTTGATTATCTATTTCTAATCTAAGTTTTTCTATTATTTTTAATTCTTTCTCTAAATTTTTATTTCTACCGTTATAATATCTTAAATTACGGAATATATTATACGATGCTGAATTTATAATCCTTTTTGCTATATCTAATCTTAAATCTTTATCCAAATAATGCTTTACTTGTGCTACTAATATCTTCCCTGCTATTTTAGTTTCTTTGGGATAAAAGGTTCCTGTATAAAAACCATAATAGTTAAAAAAGTGAATAAGAATATTCTTTTGGGATAAAAAATTCAGTAATGATGAATTAATAGTTATCTCGCCAAAAACATACATATCACTAACAACTTCTATAGGAATATAGGATTTCCCATTTTTATTTATTAATATTAAACTATTATCTTTTCTTTGCAATTTACCGCTTGAAAATATATATATTGTCTTTTTCATATTCTTTTTAAATATAACAAAATTCGTAATATGCACATTTTTTACAAATTTTATTGTCTATTTTTTTAGGGAGATTTCTACTTTCTTTTATATTATTAATGTCTATTAACACTTTTTCTATTATTTTTTCATCTTCTAAATTATATTCAATTTTTATTCTTTTTTTTATTTTTGGATAGTCAATTATTCCATATTTTATATTAACTCCACGTTTGTTCAAATAATATATATAATATTTTAATTGCCATATACTTGCTTCTTCTAAAGATTGAGATTTTTTTATTTCATGAAGAACATTTTTTTTCTTAATATAATCTATATTTATTTCTTCATTTATCATAATATTTTTTTGAGAATTCTTATAATAATTCTCTTCTATTAATTTTCCTATTTTTACATCTTCATTTTCATCTTCCATTGATATCCCATGTGTAAAAAACCACAGTTTTCGTTTGCAAACGAAATAATAATAAAATTCTATTCCCGTAACCATAGATTCACCTTAAAAAATATTATCAAACTTTTTATTTTCATTTTTTATATCTTTTAATTCAGTTATACCTACTTCACAGGAATAATTGCATTTATGAATAAATATTTTTTCATGTTTATTAATCTTTACCTCACCTATTTTGTTTAACGTTCTAAAAAGAATTGTTGTAGTATATTTAAGGATTTCATTTTTTATTAAATATTTTTCTTTTTTGTCCTTAATACTATCATTATATTCATTTATAAGTTTTTCAATAATATTTTTATTTTCATTGAAAATGGGTTCTGGAATTATAAGCGTATTATCAATATTTCTAAATCTTTTTCTTACTTCTTTTTTTTCTAACTCATATAAATCAAATGTATTCACATAATCTAAAGTTGTTTTTAAAACATTATAATATTTCGTATTTTTCAAATTATCATAAGTATATGTTGAATTTATCAATTTTATTTTTTCTTCTTCTGTCAATATTCCATCTATACTTTTTACTTTATTTTTTGAAAGTTCAAAAATATCTTTATCAATTACATTACCTACTCCAGAACATTTTTCATTTTCATCTCCGATAAAAACATAAATATTATATCCTTCTTCTTTCCAATATCTTTTTCTATATACCCTTCCCATCCTTTGAAATAAACTATTTAAATCGGATAATTCAGTTATCAATAGGTCAAAATCTATGTCTAAAGAAGCTTCTACTATTTGTGTTGAAATCCAAATTCCTTTGGAATTATAATTATTCCCCATTTTTTGAATTTCAATTTCTTTTTTTTCTCTATCCTTTTTTATAAATTTTGAATGCAATAAATTTATTTCACTTTTTTCAATTCCTATATTTAATAATTCTAAATATAATTCTTGAGCTTGCTTTACTGTATTACATATAACAAGTATTCTTTGATTATTGTATTTTTTATAAATAAACTCTGCATTGATTTTTTCTTTTATAACTTTCATGCTATGCCTAATTTCATCATTTATAAATTCTTTTTGCGGCATTATAAAATTGATTTTTTGTTTCTTTAATTCATCTATTAATATATTTGGAAGTGTAGCTGTTAATATTGAAAATTTACCTCCAAATTTAGTGATTATTTTAAGCCCTATTATTAAGTACGCTAATAAATCTGGTGAATACATTTGAACTTCATCTAATACTATTTTAGAATAAGAAAGTGTAGCTAATTTAATTTCAAAACCTTTATAACCATATACTATATCGAATAGTTGATCTAATGTTGTAACTGTCAGGGCTAAAGAAAATTGTCTTGTTGCAGAAAAATAATAATTAATATCAATATCATCAAAATTTTTTTCTCTTTTCAAGTATTCTGAGTAGGTGTCTGAATGCAAAATTCCAACTTTATTAATATTATTACCTTTTAAAATTTTTTCTGTAATTCTATCATAAATTGCATTTATAGCAACCTTTAAAGGCAAAGTATAAAAACCTTTTTTGTTTCCTATCCATAACAAACCCGCTTCGGTTTTTCCCATTCCTGTTTGAGCAACTGCTATTACATTTTCCTCTCTATGTTGAATCATAAATTTTTGCAAATCATTCCATGTATAACCCAGTTGATTTAAATTTTCTATTAAAAAATCATTTTTTATTTCAACATCTACTCCTGCACTTGCAGCATAATCTATTCGATTTAAAAACCCTTTTGTTAATACATATTTTTTAAACAATTCTTGATTTTCTTTATAAATTCTATCTCCTAATGAGAAATAATAATCATCAATATAATCTGATAATTTTAAATTTGGTAATTTATCATAATTAAATTTTTTTAATTGTTCTCTTAAATTATCATACTCTTCTTCTATTGTACCATTTAAATATTCTGAGAAATCTCTTTCATGGTGATAAGCTATTGCTTGATATAATATTTGAATATCTGAATCATCAAAATAATTACTTAATTCTTCAGGATCTAAAAACAATATACTCAAAAGCGAATGAGGGATTTCTTTACTATTTCTCTTATTGTTTTTCAATTTTTCTTGAAAATAAATATTTATTTTTCCTATATCATGGTATAAACATGCATATCTTAGCAAGTCCCAATTTACATCTATACTGGGATAAGTTTTTTTCAATTTTTCTAATTGATTTAATAATTTATCTGTATGCTCTTGAATAGTTTCTTCTGGATTAGATTTTGCTAAAAAACACATAAAATCACCTTCAAGCTAAAAATAATATATCTTCTTTTTCATCAATAAAAAATTCATGATTTTTTAAAGCGCTTATATTAGAATTATATAAAACCTCAACTTTATTCCAGTTTCTAAAAATTTTGGTATTCTTACCTTTACCTACTTTTTCAAGTTTATAATTTTTATTTAAAATATATTTAGTTCCTGTTATTTTCACTCCAGATAATTTATTTCTAAATTTCAATCCATTTAAATAATTCAAAGGTATATAGTAAGAGTAATCTTTTCTTATACTCCTTTTTAATATCTTTTTTTCAAATTCTATAATTTCAACTTTCTTTATTATAGCAAGATCTTCTCTTCTTCCAAGAGATGGATATTCTCTTGGATATTTAAATGCATCATATATTACATTAATTGTACTCTCATCTTTAGGGGCTATGTGAATTAATAATTCTATATTAACAAGTAATTCTGCTGTTGCTATTCCTTTTGTTATCCCATAATTATAATCATCAATTTTCAATTGATGTCTCCCTTTTTCAAATTTCATTCCAGGTTTAAACTCATATCGAGTATATAAGTCATTAACTTTAGAAAAATATTTTCCCGAAATACTTATTTCCATATCGTGATATTCTTTAAAATCACATAATTTATGAACCATTCCAATAACAGTTGAATAAGGAGGGAGAGGATAAGTCTCCCTTAACCCAAAACTTGTAGGAATTTTATAATTTGCAGTTTCTTGTTCTATTTTTAATTTAATTGCCTTCATAGTAATTTTTAACCCTCTCTTTTAAATTTTTAAATAATTCTGGTATAGAAATTGCATTTAATTTTTCAATTATTTCACTTTCATTTGAAAATTTTCCTTTTACTATTCCACATATTGTATTTTCTTTTACATGTTCATATTCTAAAACAGATTGTAATAGATCTATTTTTATTCGATTTCCCTTTACTTCAACAACGTTTTGAAAGAATGGATTTTTTATGTCATACACTCCACCTATTGCAAAAAGTGGTTTTAAGTCTTCTCTTCTCCCCTTAATATCTCTATACAAAAATGCTATTGTGTCAAGTAATTTCTCTATTCTTCTACTTTTTTCCTCCTTAGGCAAATTAATATTTTCATTTTCATCTACCCCTATTTCATCAAGGTCTATATTAATAGTATATCTATAGTATGATCTATGAATTTCAGATTGAGCAATGTTCATGTTCTCACCAATCCTATCGGCTAAACCTTTATTTGTTAAAAAATCAAGATCTCCATTGAATTCCTCTAAAGATATAGCATTTGATAATCTAACCTTTGCGTCTCTAGTTATACTTCCCTCTCCTTTTTTAGTTTTCATATATCCAAAAAAATCTATCTCTGGATATTTTTCTATTGTTGCATCAGGGTGATATTGTATTACTTTTTTATCTCCACTTCCCTGAGCTTCAACAGGTGATAATTCTTCTGACAATTGTTCAACTATATTATATCTTAATGCCTGCCTAGAAACATATGTAAATTGTCCATTCCCTCTAGATAATTTTTTTAATGCTGTAACATTGCCTATTCCTTCACCATAATTCGCACTTTCAGCTTCAAAAATAATTGTTAATGTTAATCCTTTTTTATTCATTATTTTCATCCCCTTTCTCTTCATTATTTTTTCCAAATAAACCTGCAACAAAAGAATATCCTATTGTTTTAAATTCATCAACATTTTCAAGAGATTCTATAATAATTTTAGGAACTGGTTTGTCTACATATAAATAACAATTTAACAATGTGTCCAAAAAACTATCTTTGTTATTTACTTTAAGCGCATTTAATAACCTATAAGATATACCAGATAATTTGTGTTCACTACCTTTACCTTCATAAGCTTTACGTAATAAATACCCATGATAATTAGATTGTTGTACTTTGCTTTCAGTAAAATCTTTCATACCTTTCACCTCTTTTAAATATTCTAAATTTATTTTTATTATATTCATAATGCTTTTAACATTATAATAACCGTTTGTTTTATCAGAAATTTTTATTCGCATTAATTTATTTATAAAACTATATAATTCTATATTGTTCATTACTCTAAAAATTACTTCTTCATATAATGATATTTTGTCATTATAATCTCCTTTTTTTGTTGGAAAATAATAGTTATTAATTAAATTATTTAATATTTCTTTAGATTTACCTAATACTAATAATATGTTTTTAGATAAAATGTTAAATGTATATTTCGTATTATTCAACTTAACTATCTGGATATCTGAATATTCATATTTTATAGAATTATTAAGATTTTCATATATAGAATCTAATATTACCTTATAACTAAAGTTAATGTCCTGATGTTCAGTTCTATTGTATATTTCTAAAATTATTCTTTTATTTATTTTATATATATCCTCAACTGAGTGATTTAAATTAACAAATACTCCTTTATCAAAAACATATGTAAACCCTGCAGGAACACATGAATAAACTAACTTGCATATAGGACATATATAAATATCATTTATAAAATCCCAAACATTTGAAGGCTTTCTTGCATCATCAAATCCAATGTTTTTTAAAAAAGTTAGACTATCAGACAGATTTTTTATTCGATTACCACATGAAAAACATCTATATTTATAATTTGTTTTATCTTCTACACTTATATACTCTTTCAATGGCTCTAAAAAATAATTTTTATAGTCTTTATACATATTTTTTTCTTTAGTTTGGGGATTTAAAAAGCTAACACCTTCCCAAGCATTTTTAATTACTGTATACATTACATTTTTCGCTGCTATATATTTTTTTGATATCGGTTCGTCTAAAAAACTAATTAATTTCTCCAATATTTCAAGGTTTTTGTAAAATTCTTCTTTTTTTTCTATCTTTTTTATTTTTTTTAGATTTTTTATTTCTTCTAAAACATTTATATTATATGGTAATTCTTGATAAATCAATTCATAAGCACTCTTAAAGCTCGATTTTTTTAAATCTTTTTTAAACTGATCAATAATTTTATTTATAATTTCAAGATCTTCTTGGGAAAATTCCTTTTCATTTTTTTTATTTAATATGTATCCTTTATAAGAAACCAATTTGTACCAACTCAAATTTTTATATGTTTTTATAAAATAATTAAAATATTTTTCTTTAAAGTTCTCAAAATTATTCAAATCTATTTCAATTTCATCAAATTCAAGATCTATATTTTCATTATTCCTCCTATATCGAACATTCTCATTACCAAGAATATTAATTATTCCAACTATACCTGCATTATACAACCAATCTGATAATTTTAATTTTATTTTTCTATTTTTTCCCATTCAAATCACCTCTATATAATTTTTACCATACCAAAACCTGAGCTTTTTTTACTACCTATGCCTGTTTTATATAGAAAATTCAATATTTTTGCATCCCCAATTAATTTAAAAATTCCTAGATTTGCCTTTAACTTTTTTTGGTAATTTAAAACTGTAATTTTCTTTAAATCTAAAACTTTAATTTCAATATCCTTATTCTTTTCATTAAAAATTCTTTCATATTGATAAATGATATTTCTCTTTAAAATGTCACTTGCATTCTTCTCATCAAAATAAAAATATTCATCTATTTCCTTAGTATGATTTCTAATTATTATAGGGGACATGGTTTTTACTATAATTTCATTCCTTAACCCACTTTTTTCATTAAGTTTTATTATCTGTTTTAAAATCATAGAATTATCTTTTAATGGATATTCATAATATTTTATATTTTGAAATGCATTATAAAAATAAACCCCCGTTTTATATGAATATGTCGAAAAGAACAGAGATATAATATTGTTTTCTAATATTACAGAATCTTTAAAATTACATCTTCCAAAATATAAGGAAAATGTATAATCCTTTAAGATAGGATCATTATTGTTATAGTAATTTTTAAAAATTCTTTCATCATATTTTATCAATGCGTTTTTCATAAAACTAAGAAACAAACGCCTGTAATCCAAAGGAATTTTTCTTTCTTTTAATTTAAATATTAATTTTAATCTCATGCCACCCCTCCAATTTAGCCAATAATTAATATAATATAATTACTATTCTTTGCTGTTTCGAAATACTTTCATGAAACACAAAATTAATATATCAATGATATATTAATTCAAAGTTTCAATAAAAAAGGCTCAGTAGTAACACTGAGCCTTTTTTATAATCATATTCATTTTTCTATTTTTATTATTAAACATAATATCCCCATCCCGAAATATTATTTTACATTTCATTTATATTATACCACTATATTTTTCATATGTCAACTTTTTATTACTAAAAATATAATTTTTCATATTATTCATTAATTCAATAATTTTCATTATCATTTTCACTTATTATATTTTCTGGATACTCATCTGGTAATGTGAAATATCCTATTATTGCAAATATATTAGCTACGAAAGTTAATATAAATCCAACTAAAACTATTGACAATATTAATCCCCATAATAAAAATTTTGATGCTTTATAAAAATTGTCATTTCCAAAATAATCACCCATTAGATTATATACTTTTATTTTATAAATAACTGGTATTATCATTGCAGCTATATATATTACAAGCATTAAAAATAAATTTGGCATATTACTCATGATATACATATCTGGTTCCATAATTGTTCTAAAAAATGACCCAAATATACCCAAAAACCCAACAAAATAGATTATATATATTACTACTTCAGATAATAATAAATAATTAAATATTCTTTTATCTTTAACCGCTTCACTAATTTTATACACACCAATTAATTCTAAAATTATACCTAAAATTCCAAAATGTCCAAACATTCCCAAAATTCGCCCAACTCCAGCTAATATTTTTTCTTTCTTTAATTCCATATTCTCATCTCCTCCTTAAAATTTTTTTATATTTAATAACTTTTCCATAGTTCTTCATCTGTTATATTTTCTGGATACTCATCTGGTAATGTGAAATATCCTATTATTGCAAAAATTTTTGCTATAAATATTAATATAAATCCTACCATAACTATAGATAAAATTAATCCCCATTTTAAAAATTTAGCTGCTTTGTCAAAATTATCATTTTTAAAACAGTCTTTAATTAAGTTATACGATTTTATTTGATATATTATAGGAACAATCATAAGTGCAATTGACAATAATAATAATAAAAACATATTTGTAAAATGGAGAAATGAAAAATTATTAACAAAAAAATTCGGTTCGTTAACAAAGACTGAATTGTTTTGATAATTCATCCAATCATCTAAAACTGTCATATCTATCTTCGAAACCGATAAATAAAATATATTTCCTGTTAATATAATTAATATAAATATAACAAATAATAGTATAGATGGCCATAACATATAATTAAATATCCTTTTATCTTTTGCTGCAATACTAATTTTATGTATACCAATGAGCTTTAATATAATTCCTATTAAAGTAAATTGCCCTGTAATCTCAAGTATTGCTCCAACCCCTGACATAATTTTCGCATTTTTTATTTCCACATTCCCATCCCCTTTTTATAAATTTTAACATTATAACTATATATATTTTATATATAATTATAATAATAACATTTATTATTTTATCATATTTTATTTTATTTTTCAACAGATGTAAAAAATATTATGCAATAAAAAAACCAGGGTTATTTTTACCCCGGTTTTAATTATATTATAAATTTTTAATAACAATAGCTGTTCCCATTCCTCCACCTATACATAATGAAGCTAATCCATATTCTACATTTCTCTTTTTCATTTCGTATAATAAAGTTACTGTTATCCTGTTCCCTGACGCTCCTATTGGATGTCCTAATGCTATTGCTCCTCCATTGACATTGGTTCTTTCCATAAACCATTCTTTTGTAAGTCCATATTTTTCACTAAGTTCTTTTATTACTCCTAATGATTGCGCTGCGAATGCTTCGTTTAATTCCAATAATTCCATTTGCTCTAATTTTATTCCTTTTTTTTCTATAAGATTTGTTATTGCTGCTACTGGTCCCATTCCCATTATACTTGGATCAACGCCTCCCTGTTCATATGCTATTATCTCTGCTAATGGGGTTAATCCATATTTTTTTACTGCTGTTTCTGAGGCTATTATTATTGCACTTGCTCCGTCGTTTATTCCTGATGAGTTCCCTGCTGTTACTGTTCCATCTTTTTTGAATGCTGGTCTTAATTTTGCTAATGTTTCTTTAGTTGTTCCAAATCTTGGATATTCATCTGTATCAAATATTTTTGTTTCTTTTCTTGTTTTTATTTCTATTGGTACTATTTCATCTTTAAACTTCCCTTCTTTTATTGCTTTTTCTGCTCTTTGTTGACTTATTGCTGCAAATTCGTCCTGTTCTTCTCTTGTTAATCCATATTTTTCTACTATGTTTTCTGCTGTTATTCCCATGTGATATTGATTAAAAACATCTGTTAATCCATCATATACCATGTGATCTATCATTTCTATGTTTCCAAATTTTAACCCAAATCTTGATTTTGCTGGCAGTAACATAGGAGCATTTGACATACTTTCCATTCCTGCTGTTACTATTATTTCTGCATTTCCTAATTTTATTTCATTTGCTCCTAACATTATCGCTTTCATTCCACTTCCACATACCATGTGTACTGTGTATGCTGGCTTTTCTACTGGTATCCCAGCATATATTTCTGCTTGCCTTGCTGGTCCCATTCCCTGTCCTGCCATTAATACGTTTCCTACTATTGTTTGATCTATTTGCTCTGGTGTTATTCCCGCTTGTTTTATCGCTCCTTTTATTGCTTCTGCTCCTAATTCCGCTGCTTTTTTGTCTTTTAGTGTCCCTCCAAAACTTCCTATTGCTGTTCTTTTTGCACCTACTATATATACTTTTTCCATCTTCATTCCGTTCCCCCTTTTTTATTCTTTTATTTTTTGTTTTGCTATTTTATTTTTATAATACTAATCCCCCATCTACGCTTATCACTTGCCCAGTTATGAAACTACTTTCATCACTTGCCAAGAATAACGCTGTATTTGCTATTTCTTCTGGTTCTCCCATTCTTTGTAATACTGTTTTGCTTTTTACTAATTCTATTACTTTTTCTGGTAAGTCTTTTGTCATTGGTGTTTTTATGAATCCTGGGGCTATTGCATTTACTCTTACCTGTGCTCCTTTTCTTGCAAATTCTTTTGCCCATGTTTTTGTCATTGCTATTACTCCACCCTTTGTTGCTGCATAGTTTGTTTGTCCTATGTTCCCATATATTCCAACTACTGATGATATGTTTATTATTGATCCTTTGCCCGCTTTCATCATTTCTGGTCCAAATTGTTGTGTCATATTAAATACACCTTTTAAGTTTACATCTATTACCATATCCCAATCTTCTTCACTCATTTTTTGTATTAATGCATCTCTTGTTATTCCTGCATTATTTACTAATACATCAACTTTTCCTTCTTCTTTTATTACTTTTTCTTTAAATTCTTCTATTGCTTTTCTATCCGTTACGCTTAATTTATAACCTTTCACATTTTCATATGTCTTTTCTAATTCTTTTAATGCTTCTTCATTTAAATCACATGCATATACTTTTTTAGCTCCTTCTTTTGCAAATTTTTCTACCATGGCTTTTCCTAATCCTCTTGCTCCTCCTGTTACTATACATACTTTCCCTTCTAATCTCATTCTTTTTTACCTCCTTGGTTTTTTTCTTGTTGTCTTTTATACATTTCCTGAGCTATATATGAAGCTACATCATCCGCATATGTGTTAGCGCCAAATCCTGCATCATACCCTATTTCTTTTACTAATTCATATGTTATTCTTGGTCCACCTGCTATTAATATTACTTTGTCTCTTATACCTTCTGCTTCTAATAATTCTACTAATTCTGTAAGATTTTTTATATGTATGTTTTTTTGAGTAACTATTTGAGAAACAAGTAATACATCTGCATTGAATTCTATTGCTTTTGCTACAAATTCCTCACATAATACCTGACTTCCCATATTTAATGTCTCAAACATTTTGTATCTTTCCAAGCCATAATGTCCTGCATAACCTTTCATATTCATTATTGCATCTATACCAACAGTATGTGCATCTGTTCCTATACATGCACCTATTACTCTAATTTTTCTTCCTATATTCTTTTTAATAAATTCATCTGTTTCTTCCATTGACCATGTTGTTGATTCTACCTTTGGCACATGAATAGATGTATAATCTACTGTATGGGTACAACTACCATATGCAATTATAAATGTGAAACCTTTTGTTAATTCTTTATGATAAACTACCATAGGTTCATCAAACCCCATTTTTTTCATTAATTGTTTTGCTGCTTCTACAGCTTCATCTCCATCTGGAACTGGTAAAGTAAAGCTAAGCTGTGTTTTACCATCATTCATTGTATCTCCATATGGTTTTATTGCTTTTAAATTTAATGTTTTATCAAAATCTTTTTTCTCTGTAGAATATAATCCTCCACTCATGGTCTTTCAGCCTCCAACATTATTTTAATAAAAGGATTAATGTAATTTTCTCCTTTTTCAAACACTCCATCTAATCCTTTTCCACCATCAATTGGTCTTTTTATATTTGCAAATGTCCCTTTTGATAATGATACAAACAATCCATCTTTTACCATTTTTTCTAATAATTCTATTGATTTATCTAACACTTCTTGTGCTCTTTTTTGAATAATTCCATCTTTTTTGAATTCTATTTCATCTCCAAGATTTTTTAAATTATTGAATATGTATCTAGCATTTTCTATTGATAGATATCTATCTGACATAAATGGTGTATGTATTGCTTCTGTTAGCATTCCAAGTAATTGAATACCCTGATGTGTCCAAATTGATATTACATTAAACAATGCATCCTGAACATGACCTTTAAATATATTTCCTGTCATATATTTTGTTGGCGGCATATATTTCAACGGTGCTTTAGGGAATATTTCTCTTAACATTTGTGCCTGCGCAAGTTCATACAAGAAACCATTTGTAAGATCTGGATTCATTTCAAATGCATGTCCCAATCCCATTTGTTCTTCTGGTATTCCAGCCATCAATGCTAACTGTTCATTAATAAAATCTGAGGTTAATACTGTATGTGCTTCTTCGTATGCATCTGCTGTTGTTAGATAATTGTCTTCTCCGGTATTTATTATAATGCCAGAAAATCCATTTATAACTCTTGAGAAGTATTGGTCTATTATTGTTCTTTTCATATTTATGTCTCTAAATAATATTCCATATAGTGCATCATTTAACATTACGTCAAGTCTTTCCATAGCCCCCATAGCAGAAATTTCTGGCATACACAATCCAGATGCATAATTAACAAGTCTTATGTATCTTCCAACTTCTTCGCCTACTTCGTCTAATGTTTTTCTCATTATTCTGAAATTTTCTTGTGTTGCATATGTTCCACCAAAACCTTCTGTTGTTGCGCCATATGGCACAAAATCCAATAGACTTTGTCCTGTTGTTCTAATAACAGCAATAATATCTGCTCCCTGCCTTGCAGCAGCTTGTGCCTGGACAACATCTTCATATATATTTCCAGTAGCAACTATAACATAAAGGTAGGGTTGAGCACCTTCACCTAATTTTTCTAAATATTCATTTCTTTTTTTTCTACTATTTTGTATTTTTTTTATCATTTCGTCCACAAATGGTTTTATAGCTTCTTGCGATTTTTCTAATGAGTAGACCTTTATTTTTGATAGATCCAATTCTTCTTTGGAAATCTTTTCTGCTATTTCTTGTGGTGTTAATCCAGTTTCTATTATTGCATTCCCTAATAAAAATGCTGCCCCTTGTTCTAATAATCCATTTTCTTTTATATGCTCAACTACTATATTTGGTAAAGGAACTTCATTTTCATCTATACCATCAATTCCAAGCAATCTACATATTGTTCTTTCAACAGATACTGTTGATCTTTTATCTACAAAATTTTGGACATCTTCAGCAATTTTTTTTGCCAATTCTCTTGCATATTTTACCTTTTTTAAGTCTAATCCTAATTTACTCATGAAAGATTTCCTCCTTTTTTAGCCTTTCTATTGTTTCTATTAATTCATCGTCTATTTTTAATAATTTTGCTATTGTTAATGCTTCTTCTGGTACTATTTCATTTTTTTCTTCTATTAAAGAATAATCTATGATTTCCGTTATGTTTTCTGGGGTTATGTTTTCTTTCAATTTGTCTTTTTTTATACCCTTTATTCTTAATTTTCGAATTTTTTCTCTTGCAACATTATTAAAGTGGGTTGTTATTAAAGACACTGAATTGTGTTTATTTAATATTTCTATTACACTTTTTACTATTAATTTCCCTTCATGTGGATTTGTATTTCTTGCTAATTCATCTAACAATATCATTGCGTTATTTTTTTCTTTTATATATTTCAATATTTCATTCAGTTTTAGCATTTCTGCAGCATATGAAGATAATCCATTTAATGTTGATTGATAATCACCGGATATTAAGAATATTTTTTTTACTACTTTTAGTTCAGCATATTTTGCTGGAACATAAAAACCATATTGAAACAAATATTGGGCTAATACCAATGTTCTTAAGATTACTGTTTTACCTGTCATATTTGCCCCAGTAATTAAAGTAACTCCATTATACAACTCTATATCTATTGGTTGATATGTTTTATATTCTTTTTCTAAATTATTCTTTATTAACGGATTGAATAACTTTTTATATTTTATATGATTAGATATTTCAGGCTTTGTAAAACCATATTCAATTGCCAATTTTGATTTTGCTAATACAAAATCCAATTCTGAAATATCTTTTAAAGCTTGGTTTAATTCTTTTATATATTTTTTTAATTCAATTGATAGTTTTTCTCTTATTTTATTTTCAATTTCTAATTCTTTTATGTATAATATTTCCTTTTCTTTTTCTATTGCTGTTTTTCTTTTTTTTCTTATTTTAGCCAGTTGTTCTGAGTATGAATCATATATATAAAATGTTGGTAATTTATTTCCGTCTGGATCTAATATACTTATTATTTTTTCTAAATTTGGTAATTTTAAATAAGAGAAATGTACCATTTCTCTTATTTTTTCATAATAAATAGAAAAGTATTTTATTTCATACAATTCTATATCATCAAGAATATAATCACCTGTTAATCTTTCCAAAGTTTTGGAAATATCTTTTATATACATTAAATTATTTTTTATTTTTTCTACTATTTCTTTTTGGGATATTATGAAAGATATTGTTTCTTCTATTTTTTCTAATTCCTTTTGTATTTGGTTGTTGTTTGTAAAGAACTTTATATTTTTTACTGATTTCTGCCCTAAAGGGGTTATTATTTCTAATTTATTTAAGAGATAATTTATTTCAAGCATAACTCATCTTCCCTTACATTTATTATTGGTACATTTATTACTTTTTTTAGTCTATTTTTTAATTCCTTTGAATCTAAGAAATATCCATTTGGAGAATATGGGTTTATAGTTATTGCTATAAGCTTAGTTTTTTTTAAGACTGTTATTTTTCCTCCTTTTTTTATATATATTTTATATGTTTCTGGAGATATAAAAATTTTTGTGAAATCTTTTACTATAATTTCTACATTTTTCAAATCTTTTTGTTTTATTAAATATTTCAAGAAATTTTCCGTCAAAGCTCCTGTTAAATATATTTTTTCCCCATATTCCAGTATATGTTTTTCTAAACTTTTAAATGAAAGTAATGATTTTATAGGTAATTTAAATATTTTATCTGAAATTGTATATATTCCATCATCTAAGTTTTTTAATTTTTCTTTATACTCAGTTTCTTCTAATAAAATCATATTTACAATATGCTTTGTTTTTTTTACTAACTCATTTATATTTATTGTTAAAGCTGCTCCTGTTGACAGTATCATTGCATCTGTTATTACTGGAGAAGCGGGGCTTAACCTAGATAAAGCCCCGTCTATTAATACTATTTCTGCTCCAAATTCTTTTAATCTCTCTATTAATGATTTTATTTTAACTGTATTTTGTGGCCCTGCTAATATAATTTTCCCTTTTTCTAAAGATTTTGCTATAATGATTCTTCCAAGAGATGTTCTTAAATTATCTTCAATTGATAATATTTCAGAGGTAAATCTTTTTTGTTTATAAAATCTTTCTGCTGTTGCAAATATTGTTCCTTCCTTTATTTCTATTTCTGGTTTTGGCGTGGCAGTCACTTGATCTATTGATTCTCCATCTATTCCTATAGAGGTTATCCCTATTTTTTTTTCTAAATGTTTTATAATATAATTTAATGTTTCTGTTTTTCCTGTGTTTTTTTCTAACCCAACTATTGATATACTTTTAAATTCCACTTTTTATTCTCCTTTAAATAATACAAGAGCTTCTCCATCAACTGCAAGTTTTCCATCTTCTTTTATTATTTGTGTTGTTAAAATTAATCTGGATTTTTCTTCAATTTTTTCTTTTACAATAATTTTTATTGTAATTTCTTCGTCAAGATATATAGGTTTTAAGAATTTGGAATCTTGTTTCATATAGATTGTTCCAGGACCAGGAAATTCCATTCCTAAAACAGCAGAAATTAGTCCTACACTTAGAATTCCATGTGCTATTCTTTTTTTGAATATTGTTTTTGATGCAAATTCTTCATCTAAATGAACTGGATTTTTATCGC
Source organism: Marinitoga hydrogenitolerans DSM 16785 (assembly GCF_900129175.1). Taxonomy (NCBI): domain Bacteria; kingdom Thermotogati; phylum Thermotogota; class Thermotogae; order Petrotogales; family Petrotogaceae; genus Marinitoga; species Marinitoga hydrogenitolerans. Next base: position 5,483 of record NZ_FQUI01000037.1, on the reverse strand, counting down.
CTGTGATCTCTGCAAATGTTTCCACCATTTTTGCTGTAATTTTTCTTTTTACTTCATATGTTTGATTTAATTTTATTTCTTCATATTTCATTTTTTATCACCTATATGTTCATATTTTTCTCTTAACTTTGCTCTTTCATGTCTTTCTAAATGATTTGGTTCTAAGGATATTCTTTCTTTACTGTCAAATAATCCTGCAACTCCATACCATTTATATTTTTCTCTGTATATTGTGTCATCCACATCTGATGATGTATCTTCAGGTTCATGATATGTCGTTATTACACCTTCATAATTTCTCAAAATAACTGTATGTTCATTTTGGGAAATTAAATAGTTTGGCATTAATCTTATCTTACCACCACCACCAGGTGCATCTACAACAAATGATGGTACAGCAAAACCGGACGTATGACCAATTAATGATTCCATTATTTCTAATCCTTTAGATACTGATGTTCTGAAATGTTCTATTCCTTGAGATAAATCACATTGATATATATAATATGGTCTTACTCTTATTTTTACTAATTGATGAACTAATTCCATCATTATATATTTACTATCATTTATTCCTCTTAATAATACTGTTTGATTACCTAAAGGAATTCCTGCATCTGCTAATTTTCTACATGCTTCTGTTGATTCTGGTGTAATTTCTTTTGGATGATTAAAATGTGTATTTACCCATAATGGATGATATTTTTTTAGCATATTTACTAATTCATCTGTTATTAATTGCGGGAAAACTACAGGTGTTCTTGTTCCTATTCTAATAACTTCTACATGAGGTATCTTTCTTAATTCTTTTAATATATATTCAAGCATTGGAATACCAACCATTAAAGCGTCTCCACCAGATAATAATACATCTCTAACTTGTGGTGTATTTCTTATATATTCCAATGCTGCATTTATGTCTTCCATTTTTTTATGAGCATCTGTTTGTCCGGCAAATCTTCTTCTTGTACAATGTCTACAGTACATTGAACACATATCTGTAATTAAAAACAAAACCCTATCTGGATATCTATGAGTTAATCCTGGTGCAGGTGAATCTTCATCTTCATGCAATGGATCAATCATATCCCATACGTTTCTTACTAATTCTTTGGATGTTGGGACTGCTTGTCTTCTTATAGGACATTTTGGATTATCTGGATCCATCAATGATGCATAATATGGTGTAATTGCCATTCTTAAAGTTTTTAACGCATTTCTAACACCTTCTTCTTCTTCAGGTGTTAGATTTATTACCTGTTTTAATGTTTCTACATCTGTAATTCTATTTTTTAATTGCCAATGCCAATCATTCCATTCTTCTTCTGTGACATTTTTCCATAATGGTATCTCTTTATAATGTCTTCTTTTTGTCATTAGTAATTCCCTCCAATTTATATATATAATTTTTCAAATAACTCTTTTATTTCTTTTGAATCTCTTAATATTTGAAGTGTTAAATCAGCATGGCCTTTTGTATAACCATTACCTATAATCATTGTTATATCTTTCCCAACGCCTTCAGCACCCAACGCAGCTTTTGTAAATGATGTTGCCATTGAGAAGAAATATACAACCCCTTCATCTTTTGTTATTAATATAGAAGACATTTCTGTATCTGGAACATTTACATTATTTATTGTTACGTCACAATATTTTCCATCTGTTACTTTTAATACTTTTTCATATATTTCCACAGGTTTTGTTGCATCTGCTATTATTACTTCATGGGCTAAATTCATATCTTTAATCCTTTTAGCATTTTCTTCAGAATACTCTACAACTATTACTTTTCCTGTATCTCCTGCATTTTTCATAGCTTGATATGAGCATAATATTCCTGATTTCCCGCCACCACCAATGATGCAGACTGTATCTCCTTTTTTTACTAATTTAGCTACTTGAGCTGGCGCTCCTGCTACATCAAGTGCTGCTAAAGCCAATTTTTCAGGAATATCATCGGGTAATTTTGCATAAATTCCTGTTTCAAATAATATAGCTTTTCCATCTATATCTACCTGATCATTTTCAATATTTATCTTTTTTATCTTTTCAATTTTTAAAGGTGTAAGAGATAAAGATACCAATGTTGCTATTTTATCTCCAATTTTTAATGATTTATCTGGAAAATCTGGTCCTATCTCTTTTACAGTCCCTATTAACATTCCGCCAGAACCTGTTACTGGATTTTGCATTTTTCCTCTTTCATTAACTATATCAAGAATCATTTCTTCCATTTTCCTTGTATCTTTATTGCATGCTTCTTTTATCTGAGTAAAACTTGCAGAGTCTATATTTAATGTAATTACATCTATTAATATTTCATTTGAATAAATCTCCATTGTGTTATCAATTTTTTTTGCTGCTTGAGGTAATAATCCTTTTGGTTCTATTACTCTATGTGTTCCAAATGGACATCCTTTTTTCATTTTATCCCTCCGTTATTTTTTTATATTTAATATTTTTCTTGCTTCATCTGGTGTCGCTATTTCTCTTCCTAATTCTTTTGCTATCCTTACTATTCTTTCAACTAATTGTGCATTTGATTTTGCTAATTCACCTTTTTTATAATATATATTGTCTTCAAATCCTACTCTTACATGTCCTCCCATTAATATTGCATGTACAGCTAATGGAAGTTCATATCTTCCTATACCAGCAACTGTCCATGTGCTTCCCTGAGGTATATGATTTACTAAATAAACTAAATCATCTATTTCACCTGGAATTGCTCCAGGAACACCCATTACGAAATCAAAATGAATAGGTGTATTTAATAATCCCTTTTTTACTAATCTTAATGCATTTGCAATATGCCCTCTTTCAAACACTTCTATTTCTGGCTTTATTCCTCTTTCTTTCATTTCTTTTGCAAATTTTTCCATATATTCTTCGGAATTAACAAATATATCTCTTCCGAAATTTGTTGTTCCTGCAGATAATGTTGCCATTTCCGGATTTAATTCTAATGGCTGTTTTCTTTGTTCAAATGTATGATATACTGCTCCACCCGTTGATGGCTGAAATATTATATTGCATTTTTCTTCTATTTTTTCCTTTATTTCTTTATATACTTCATATGATTGAGTTGGATTTCCTTCTTTATCTCTTGCATGAACATGAGCTATAGAAGCTCCTGCAAGATAACATTCATATGCAGCTTCTGCTATCTCATCAGGAGTTACAGGTAAGTTTGGTTGTTGCTTTTTTGTTACTTCAGCACCTGTTAATGCAACTGTTATAATTAACTTTTCCATTATTTCCCCTTCCTTTGCTTATCTTTTGGAACAACACATGTTCCACTTGCTCTACATACAACTATAGGCTCTTCAAGATAATCTGCAGCTGAATCAGAAATATCTGGTCTTGGAACTATAACTTTTCTTGCTTCAAATACCATTTTTCTTGATGTATTACCTACTTTTACTATTTCACCTGTCGCTTCTATATAATCTCCTGCATATACTGGAGCTATAAATTCAATATTATCATATGCTTTAAATAACCCTTCATCTCCATCATGTCTGATTAATAATTCAGTTGCAACATCGCCAAATAATTGAAGTATTTTTGCGCCATCAACTAAATTACCGCCATAATGTGCATCGTGTAAACTCATTCTTACTCTTATCATTACTTTTTCACTCATAAACATTCCCCCTATAATTCCATAATTTTTAAATCTTCTGGAATAATTAATTCTGCTTCTGTTATTGTTTTTAATTCATCTATTTTAATATCTGGAGCAATTTCTTTTAATACTAATCCTTCATCTGTTGGTTCTATTACAGCATATTCTGTAACTATTAAATCTACTCTTCTCGATGAAGTTAATGGCAAATTACATTTTTTTACTATTTTTGGTTTACCTTTAGTAGTATGTGTCATGGCTATAATAACCTTTTTTGCTCCTGTAACTAAGTCCATTGCTCCACCCATTCCAGGTATTAATTTTCCTGGAACCATCCAATTTGCCAAATGCCCTTCTTCATCTACTTGAAGACCTCCTAATACTGTATAATCAAGATGTCCTCCCCTTATTAAAGCAAATGAAAATGCTGTATCAAATGTCATTGCACCAGGTAAGGTATTTATAAATCGACCTCCTGCATTGGTTAAATTGAGATTCGCATATTCTTCTGATACTTCAGAACCTATTCCTAACACACCATTTTCTCCATGAAAAAATATATTCATTTCTTTTGGAACATAGTTTGCTACTAATGTTGGCAAACCTATTCCTAAATTAACGATATTTCCAGGCTTAAATTCTTTAGCTACTCTTTTAGCTATTCTTTCTTTTAAATTCATTTTTCATTCCTCCTTATCACTACATAATCCACTAAAGCCCCTGGTAAGTGGACATCATCTGGACCAAAAGTACCAGCTGGAACTATTTCATCTACTTCAACAATCACTAATTCTGCAGCCATTGCTATAATTGGATTGAAATTTCTAGCCGTAAATTCAAATTGCAAATTCCCTAAATGATCTGATCTTTTCGCTTTTACTAAAGCTACTTTACCTTTTATTGCTTTTTCGAGAATATATTTTTTATTATCTATTTCTATAATTTGTTTTCCATTTTCTACAACTGTTCCTATTCCAGTTGGTGTTAATATACCTCCTAAACCAACTCCACCTGCTCTTATCTGTTCAATTAATGTGCCCTGCGGGACAAGTTCAACCTCTAATTCTTTCTCTATATATTGTCTTTGTGTTTCTTTATTTGTTCCTATGTGAGATGTTATTACTTTTTTTGCAAGTTTATGAAAAATTAATCTTCCAATCCCTTTATCTTCAAATGACGTGTCGTTACAAATAATTGTTAAATTTTTTTTATTCTGTTTTATCAATTCATCTATTAATGTTTCTGGTGTTCCTACTGTCAAAAACCCCCCTATCATTATACTGTCTCCATCATTAACAAAAGAGATAGCCTCTTCAGCTTTTACTACTTTCAATTAACTCACCCCTTATTATGAAATTTTCTTCATACCCATTATACCCATTTTAACATTTGATACAAAACTGAAAAAATAGCTGCTAATTTTAATTAAAGCCTTTAATACTTATTTATTCTTTTTTAATGAAATTTTTTTCAATTAATAATAAAAACAAAAAGGAACCAAAAGGTTCCTTAAAATTTAAAATTCTCTATTTCAAATATATAAAATTTAAGATATTCCGTTTCTAATATATTGTACAACACCGGATGATCTGGTGATTGTGATCCTCTAAAAATCTGTTTCAAAAATATTTTGTTGTCTTTAGCTGCATCGAATATTATTTTTTTAAATTCTTCATCATACACTAATTGTGTACAGGAAGCTGTTGCTATTAATCCATTGTTTTTTGTTGTTCTCATTGCTCTTAGATTTAATTCTTTATATCCTCTTATTGCATTTTTTATTGAGCTCCTCGATTTTGCTAATGATGGTGGATCTATTATTACAAAATCAAAATAGACATTAGCTTCATCA